>CADEDJ010000011.1:0-46809 GCA_902826055.1 uncultured Nitrosomonas sp.
CTCCCTCATAAATCATGGTATTATTATTTCAGTTTCTAATGCAAATTGGAATAAGGAGATAATCTGAGCTAGCACAATTGTGTAACATTGACATGTTGCTGCTTGTAAAAAACTCTCTTACTTTCTGATTCCTAATGATCCAGCCATTGTGATTTGTTGTACCGAGCTTTTTTCAATTTCAATTCCGGCAAACTTAAGCTTGAGAATGTGAGGCAAATAAAAACCAATAATGAGAAATATCAGAGGGACAAATGTCATGGTCAAATAAGGGCCTATCTCCGTGATATCGAGTGGTTGCTTGGTTAACACGCTCATTTGGCTTATGAGAAAAACAAAAATGCTCGGAACAGCAATCAGCCACGGCGCAATTTTTTCCGTAAACCAATAACGTTTGGCTTTATTGAGTGCACTTTCCACTTTCTCCATCGCTCGAGCTGATTTATGATGATCTGGATCCAATTCATAGCATTTCTTAAAATCTGCAAGTGCATCGATTAACAAGCTATCGTCGCCTACAGGTTTAGTAAATTCATATAACTTAACTCTTGCATAGGCACGCGAATAATGAACTGACGCTAATTCTTTCTTCCTTAATCGTTTGGAACCTGCTTGTGAATTAGCCAAACTGATGCTTTTACTAAAGTAATCGATCGCTTGTTTATACTGATCTTCGTCGCGATCTTCACCAAAAGCTATATACACCTCCCCCAAACCAATTTGAGTATCAACATGGCCATTAGTTATACGCAATATTTTTTTATATTCGATCTCTGCTTTTTCTTTCAAATTCAATTTCAAAAATACTTCCGCCAAATTGCTCCATACCGTTAGATCATCTGGAGCAATACGGATAGCCTTCTCAAAATATTGCGCGGCTCTTCTTAAATTTTCTTTCTCAGGCCGAGCATACAAAACGCCTAGATTGATGTAGGCAACCACTAATTCCTTATCTTCTTTAATTGCATCTAGCAAACAACTCTCGGCTTCATCATATTCTTCCATTTTCAGAAGCAATTCTCCGAGTTTTGAAAGTGTTAACGCATCTTTCTGATTTTGCAGTTTGCTTCTTAAAATATCGCCGGCTTTTCGGTAAGCCTCCTGAGTTTTCCAGTAAGCCGATGTTCTTTCAGTAATATTTTCATCTCGACACTCCAAGTATAAATCCACCAAACCGGAAAGTATGCCAAGATGATTCGCATTGAATGTAAGACCCTGCTGGTATATGAGTTCTGCTTTCTTTAATTCACCAAACACTTCATGAAGAATACTGCCGTAGTAAAAAAAATAATCAGCATCGTTACTGCTTCTCTCTATTTGCAACAGCCATTCATACTTCTGGCACGCTCTTACCCATCCGGCAAACGCCTCCTGGTATTTCCCCTGCTTCGCATAGATATGCGCTAAATTATGCAAGGCATAAACATAATTCTCATCGACCTGGATTGCCTTTTGATACATTGCAATTGCTTCATCATATTGCCTCAGATCATCGAGAGCCAACCCCCAATTATAGTAACTATCTACATAATCAGGCTGAATCTCAACTGCTTTCTGATAATAAACGATTGCTTCAGCGTATTTTTTTTGATCGTATAACGCCAAACCCAAGTTATTATAGCCATAGGCCTTGTCAGGCTGAATAGCTACCGTTTTTTGATAGTGTGCGAATGCTTCAATGTATTTCTTTTGTGCATGAAGCGTTCGACCCCAGTTGTTATAACCCTCTACATAATCAGGTTGAGTTTCAACCGCTTTTTGAAACTGCACAATTGCTTCATCGTATCTTTCTAGTTCATAAAGTGCCAAACCCCAGTTGTTATAGCCCTCTACATAATCAGGTTGAGTTTCAATCGCTTTTTGAAATTGCGCAATTGCTTCATCGTATCGTTGTAATTCATAAAGTGCCAAACCCCAGTTGTTATAGCCATAGGCATAATCTGGTTGTATTTCAACTACTTTCTGATAGTACGGGATCGCTTCATCGTATTTGTGTTGGACATGAAGTGCTCGACCCCAATTATTATAACCATCTACACAATCAGCCTGAACTTCAAGCGCTTTCTGAAACTGCGCAATTGCTTCGTCGTATCGTTGTAATTCATAAAGTGTCAAGCCCCAGTTGATGTAACCATCCACATAGTCAGGTTGAACTTCTATAGCTTTTTGATATTGTGCAATTGCTTCATCGTATCTTTTTTGCGCATATAATGCTAAGCCTGTATTGTAATAGCCATAAACATAACTAGGTTGAATCGCCACAGTCTTTTGATATTGAATAATCGCTTCGTCATACTTTTTCTGTGCATGAAGTACCCGACCCCAGTCATTGTAGGCATCTACAAAATCAGGCTGAAGGGCTATCGCTTTCTGGTATTGAACAATCGCTTCTTCGTATTTCCCCTGATCATAAAAGCTGATACCGTATTTATAATAGGTATTTGCATCGTCTGAATCGAGCGTTACTTCCGTGGACCCTGTGCTATTGCTATCGTGATCAATTTCATGATTCATAGACCATTCCTCCAATTTCCCAAAAGTATTGAAACGATAGTTTCCAGCTTATTACTTTTTGTCCTGATCACACTTATCAAGGTTTGCTATGTATCTGGCGCAATCAAGCACTTGGCAGGAAACCAAATTTTGAACCGGCTACCTTTACCGACTTGACTACTGATCTCTAATCTCGCCTGATGCCGATTCAAAACATGCTTGACAATAGCCAATCCCAATCCTGTTCCGCCAGTTTCTCTCGAACGGCTGTTATCGACACGGTAAAAACGTTCTGTCAAACGTGGAATATGTTCCGCTTCGATACCAATGCCACTATCTTGCACAAAAAACAAACCCTTACCATCATGTTTTTCCCAATTGATACTGATCTCACCATGATCAGGAGTATAGCGAATGGCATTACTAACCAAATTGCCAAAAGCACTCCGTAATTCCTCTTCACTACCCAATAATTGATCTTGGGTAGCAATATTTAATTTGATGTGATGGCGTCCTGCACTGAGCAATTGCGCATCTTGAAAAATGTCGTGCAGCAAACTCACAACGTTCACAGTTTTTTCTTTGACTTTTTCCTGGGTATTTTCCAATCGTGAGAGCACAAGCAAATCCTCAATCAATCGCTGCATACGTGTAGTTTGTTCAGTCATTAGCACAAGAATGCGCTTATTGAAATCGGGATTCACATGGTTGTCTTCAGATAATGTTTCAAGAAAACCTGCGACAACCGTCAGCGGTGTACGCAGTTCATGAGAAACATTAGCAATAAAATCCCGCCGCATGGTCTCTATTTTTTCAAATCGTGTAATATCCCTACTAATCAATAGCTTTTGGTTAAAGCCATAGGGAATGATATGTAACGAAACAATAATGCCTTGTTGCCGCGTCTGCCTTAGAACTAAAGGATTACTGTACTGGCGGGATGCCAGAAATTCAACAAATTGCATCTGCCGGACCAAATAGGTAATTTGCTGCCCGGCATCCAATGACAGATTAATGCCTAAGTGCTTCTCCGCCATCGGATTACACCATTCGATGCGATCATCATCATCTAGAATCACAATACCATCGGGCATTGCAGAAGTCACATTGCGCATACGCTCTAACGCAAGACTCAGCAGTTGCTGACTCTGACTATGCGCACGTACGTAACGGGCCAAATGAGCAAATACATCATCCCAAGCACCATGTCCTGCCGGAATACTGGCAAGTGAATGATCGGAACGCTGTAACCAGCGCTCCAGCGCAACCAAATGGCGTAAGTGATGCAACACCATCCACACCAACACAATACTGAGAAACAGCAGTGCCTTCACAGCATCCAGAATCATCCACAGCAACGCGGTAATAAAAATGATCAACAAAAGATTAGAGGCACGCCGCCAAATATCAGTCACTTAAGTAACCCAAAAAATAATCATTGAGGGAAATTTTAATTTTGTCAGGTAGTTGCATCTGAATCTTTGACAAATGACATAGCAGTAGCTGAAAAACGATAACCAATACCTCGTACCGTTTGGATGTAATCATCTTTGCTCACTGCTTCGAGTGCCTTGCGCAATCGCCTGATATGAACATCGACAGTACGGCCTTCGGCAGACACCTGATCACCCCATACTTGATGCAACAATTGATCGCGCGAATAGACGCGCTCCGGATGCGTCATCAAAAAATGCAGCAAGCGATACTCTGTAGGTCCCAATTCAATTACTGAACCTGAACAAGTCACACGATGATCGGCCGGGCTTAATCGTAACCCGTCAATTTTAATGATTTCATCACAGGCCGCTGCCGGCAAACGGCGTAACACGGCATGAATACGCGCAATCAACTCACGCGGCGAAAATGGTTTGGTCATGTAATCATCGGCACCGATTTCCAGCGCGGACACCTTGTCTGCTTCCTCGGTGCGTGCTGTCAACATAATAATGGGAATTGCGCGAGTTCTTTCATGGCTGCGCAAAATTCGGGCAAATTCAATACCACTCATCTGTGGCAACATCCAATCGAGCACAATCAAATCCGGCAATGCATCATTGATAACAGCCAACGCCTTTTCTGCATTCTCAACACAAATACACTCATACCCCGCGCGCTGCACATTATAAGCAATCAATTCCTGAATAGCAGCCTCATCTTCGACAATCAGTATTGTTGCAATCATGAGATCTTCCTGGATCAATTCATCATTTTCTACGCAGTTTGTTACAATGGTTATATTTATTACTTTTCATTGCTTGGTATTGCATAACAGATTATGGCCGGTTTAACCAAAGATACACCTTATCCTGCAGAGATTAAATTACACCAAAAATCCAGAGTGCTGGATATTACTTTCTCCGATGGTAAAACGTTCCAGTTTCCCTGCGAATTCTTACGCGTCTATTCGCCGTCTGCCGAAGTACGCGGCCACGGCCCGGGCCAGGAAATCCTGCAAACCGGCAAGAAAACAGTCAATATCAGCAAAATCGAGCCTGTTGGCCATTATGCCATACAACTTAATTTTACCGATGGTCATAACACCGGGATTTATTCATGGGATCTGCTCTATGACTATGGTTTGAATCAGGATAAAATGTGGCAGCGTTACCTGCAACGTATGGAAGAAGCCGGAGCCAGCCGGGAACAAGCAACCGCCTCTGAGGTTACCCACTCGTGCAAATAATTTGCTCGTGTAGCCAGCTTATCAAACCCATCTAATAACATTCAATCACTATCATGACTAAAACAACTCATTTTGGCTTTGACACCGTTTCTGAAGACGAAAAGGCCGGCAAAGTGGCCGGCGTGTTTCACTCTGTAGCAGAACGCTACAATCTAATGAACGATGTAATGTCTGTCGGCTTGCACCGTTTGTGGAAACGCTTTGCAATCGAAGTCAGCGGCATAAAAAAAGGCGATAAGGTATTGGATATAGCGGGCGGCACCGGAGATTTAAGCGCGTTGTTCTTACAGAAAGTAGGCAAATCCGGCGAAGTATGGTTGACCGACATCAATAACTCCATGCTCGCCATCGGCCGTGACCGCATGATCGACGCAGGCACTCCCACTCCGGTAGCACAATGCGATGCCGAAAAATTGCCCTTCCCCGATAATTACTTCAACTGCGTCAGCGTAGCGTTTGGCTTGCGCAATATGACACATAAGGACATCGCACTGAAAGAAATGCTGCGCGTCATCAAACCGGGTGGCACCCTCATTGTGCTGGAATTCTCGCGTATCTGGAAACCATTGCAACCGGCCTATGATGCGTATTCATTCAAGTTACTGCCCACTATGGGCAAAGTCATTGCCAACGACGCGGAAAGTTACCGCTATCTGGCTGAATCCATCCGCATGCATCCTTCCCAGCCAGAATTAAAAGAGCTGATGGAGCAAGTTGGATTTGAGCGTGTGGAATACTTCAATCTCACTGTAGGCATAGTGGCACTGCACCGGGGATATAAGTTCTGACAATTAAGCAACTTGAATCGATCACCAGAATATGACAACAGTCTGAAAATCCAGCATTGGCTCGATCGAATGGTCTTTTTTCATGAGTACGGATAAGTATTCAGGTTGAATTGAGGCGTTACGGCAATGACTCTTGACTACGCGACGCTGGAAATCCTGCGCACCCGCCATCCGGCTTGGCGTTTACTGCGTTCGGATCATGCGCCGCTCATCGCAAGTTTTCTACAACGCGTGTTCATCGTGCCCAATGTACGCATGATGGCTGCAGTCGACTTGGCCGAAGCGCTGGAGGATGAGTTATATGCACTGCGCGAACAATTGGGAGAAAATAGTTTCCCCAAAAGTGCACAGGAATATCTGAATGACTGGGTTAGTATCGAGAAAGGCTGGTTACGGAAATTTTACCAGCAGGGCTCGGACGAACCGCAATTTGATTTGACGCCGGCGACCGAGAAAGCCATCGCCTGGTTATCGGCATTGTCAGAACGCAATTTCGTCGGCACCGAATCGCGGCTGTTAACGCTGTTCGATCTGCTCAAACAGATCAGTGAAGGCAGCGAATCCGATCCGCACAAACGCATCACGGAATTACACAAAAAACGCAGTGAAATCGATGCCGAGATTGCGCGCATGCAAGCCGGAGACGTACCGTTACTGGATGATTCAGCATTAAAAGATCGTTTCCAGCAATTTATGCAACTCGCACGGGAATTACTCGCTGATTTTCGCGAAGTCGAGTACAACTTCCGCCAGTTGGATCGTAAAGTCCGCGAGCAAATCGCTTTGTGGGAGGGTGCCAAGGGTGCGCTGCTGGAAGAAATCATGGGTGAGCGCGACGCTATCGGCGATTCAGATCAGGGCAAGAGTTTTCGCGCTTTTTGCGATTTTTTGATGTCCAGCCGCCGGCAGGAGGAATTGACCACTCTGCTGGAACGTGTGCTAGCCTTGCCGCCAGTAATCGAACTCAAGCCTGATGTGCGCACGCGTCGCGTGCATTACGACTGGCTGGAAGCTGGCGAACACACACTACGCACCGTGGCGCAATTGTCGCAACAATTGCGCCGTTTTCTCGATGATCAAGCCTGGCTGGAAAACCGGCGCATCATGGATATTCTGCACGGCATCGAAACCAAAGCGCTAGCCTTACGGCAATCAGCACCAGCCGGTGACATCATGAATATCGCACAACCTGGCGCGTCCATCGAACTTGCTATGGAGCGCCCGCTATTTACTCCTGCATTCAAACCTTTAATCGCAAATATCGCAGTGCAAGCAGGAGGAGATGACGTCGATCCATCAGCGCTCTATACCCAGATCGTCGTAGATAAAGCACGCCTGGTGCGGCACATCCGCCAGGCCTTGCAAGCGCGTGCACAAATCACGCTGTACGAATTGATTGATAAGCAACCACTGCAACTCGGCTTGGCCGAGCTTATCGCTTATTTGCAACTGGGCAGCGAATCATTCAAGGCGGTAGTGGATGAAAACACCGAGGATTTGATCACGTGGGAAACTGTAACCAGCGATGGCACTATCATCAGCAAGCAGGCCCGGCTGCCGCGTGTTATTTTTGTACGATAGATTGTGTTCAATAGACATGGACGAACAAGAACCAACAGAAAACATTCCAATCTCCACCTCTCAGGCGGATCTGTCGACACTGGCTATCATCTTACTCAAAAGTGTCATCTATCGCGAAGACGATGAACGGCTGCGGAGCATACTGTTGAATCTGCAAAACCGCGTGCGTGATTATGTAGCCGTGCTGGGACTGGATCTTGTACTCGACGAAGCGGAAGGCTACGCCTTCCTGAAGAGCCGGCCGGAAGCCGCAAGCGATGAAGACACTGTCAAATTGCCCCGGCTGGTTGCACGCAGACCGCTGTCGTTTCCGGTCAGCTTGTTGCTCGCCCTGTTGCGCAAAAAACTCGCCGAATTTGACACCAGCGGCAGCGATACCCGCCTGGTTCTGACACGCGATGACATCGTCGAGCTGATCCGTGTGTTTCTGCCGGACAGCAGTAACGAAACCCGTCTGATCGATCAAATCGAAACCCACATCTACAAAATTGTCGAGTTAGGTTTTCTGCGGCGCCTGAAATCGCTCAGCGGTACTGCTGCCGCACCGGCAAGTTTTGAGGTGCGGCGTATCCTGAAGGCATTTGTCGACGCTCAGTGGCTGGCCGATTTCGATAGCCGCCTGACAGCATACCAAGCGCAATTCTCAGGCACAGCGCTTAACACAACCGAGCAAAATGTAAACGATGAATGAATCACAATCCCTGGGTCTCGATTTCACGGCTGACGACAGATTATCCGGCTTCAGGTTACAACGGTTGGAAGTTTTCAATTGGGGCACATTTGATCAGCGGGTATGGACTCTGCAGCTCGATGGCAAGAACGGGTTGCTGACCGGTGACATCGGTTCCGGCAAATCGACACTGGTTGATGCTATCACCACCTTGCTGGTACCGGCGCAACGCGTCGCCTATAACAAGGCCGCCGGCGCCGGAAGCAAAGAAAGAACACTGCGTTCCTACGTGCTTGGATACTACAAATCCGAGCGTAGCGAAGTTACCGGCAGCGCCAAACCGGTAGCGCTACGCGATCCTAACAGCTATTCAGTGATCCTGAGCGTGTTTCATAATGCCGGGTACGATCAGACGGTGACACTGGCGCAAGTGTTCTGGATGAAAGAAGCGCAAGGTCAGCCGATGCGATTCTTCGTCGCTGCCGAGCGCGACTTGACGATCACCACGGATTTTACGCATTTCGGTTCCGATATCACGCAACTGCGCAAGAAATTACGCGCCAGCGGTGCGGAAATCGAGGATAGTTTTCCCAAGTATGGCGCATGGTTCCGCCGCCGCTTCGGCATCGACAATGAACAAGCGCTGGAATTGTTCCACCAGACAGTATCGATGAAATCCGTCGGCAATCTGACCGATTTTGTGCGTAGCCACATGCTGGAACCATTTGATGTCGCGCCGCGCATCCAAGCGCTGATTACCCACTTCGACGATCTGAACCGGGCGCATCAAGCGGTATTAAAAGCCCAGCGCCAAGTGGAATTACTGACACCGCTAGTGGAAAATTGCAATAAACATGCCGCATCGGTCATCGAGGTGAACGACTTGCGCGGCAATCGCGAAGCACTGCGCGAGTATTTTGCAGGATTGAAACTTGACCTGCTGGGTAAACGCCTGACTGCTCTGGAACAAGACTGGAACCGGCTTGACGGTCAGGCCAAACATCTTGAAGGCCGCTTACAAGAACAGCGCATTCAAGTCGACGAATTGAAGCAAGCCATCAATGACAATGGCGGCGACCGGCTGGAACGACTCGCTGCTGAAATCAAAAAAAAGGAAACATTGCGTAATACGCGCCAAGCCAAAGCACAACGTTACCAGGAATTAACCGCCATACTGGAACACCTCCCCGCCGCAGACAACGACAGCTTCATGAATCAGCGCAATCAATTCAAGCTATTGCATGACGAACTGCGGGCTCGTGATGCGGATTTGCAAAATACCTTGACCGAACACAGCGTAACCTTGCGGCAAGGAAAACAGCAACACGACGCGTTGCAGACTGAAATCGACAGCTTGAAACGGCGGCGCAGCAATATCGACGATCAACAGATCCAGATCCGCGCCGCCTTGTGCAACGCGCTGAATATGACAGAAGATGATATGCCGTTCGCCGGCGAACTGATTCAGGTGCGCGATGAAGAGCGCGACTGGGAAGGTGCTGCAGAGCGTCTGCTGCGCGGATTCGGATTGTCATTGCTGGTGCCGGATGCGCATTACAAGGTGGTGGCGGACTGGGTCGATCGCCAGCACTTGCGCGCACGGCTGGTCTATTTCCACGTCCGTCCGCGCCGTCAGGCAAACGTACCGGATCTGCATGCCGATTCGCTGGCCAGAAAGCTCGCGATCAAGCCTGATTCGCCGTTTTACGACTGGCTGGAACGCGAACTGGCACAACGCTTTGACGTTGCATGCTGCGTCACAGCGGAGCAATTCTGGCGCGAAACGCGCGCGATTACACGTGCCGGTCAAACCAAAGATCCTACGGGACGGCACGAAAAAGACGACCGGCACGCGATCACTGACCGCAGCCGCTACGTGCTGGGCTGGTCGAACAACGCTAAAATCGCCACGCTTGAAGCCAAACAACGCCATCTTGAAACGCGTTTAAGCGAAATAGCCAGTCTCATCAGTAGCACTCAGTCTGACCGTAAGCTACTGGAAAACCGGCTCAGCGCGCTAGCGCGCTTGGAAGAATTCAGCGATTTTGAGGAATTGGATTGGCCCGGTGTGGCAACCGAAATCGCGGCCTTAATGGTTGAACGTGATCAATTGGAAGCCGCATCCGACGTACTGAAGCAATTGAATGAACGATTGCATGGCGCCTTGAATGCACAAAGCAAGCTTGAGGAGGAGCTGGAAACCGTCAAGGACAAGCGCTCCAAAATCGAGCAGCGCCGCAGCGATGCGCAAGCACTGCAACAGCAAACAATCGCTTTATTACCGGAAATACCATTGGATGATAGGTTGTCGCAACAACTCGAAGCCATTTGTGTGCAAGTTCTGGGCGAGCACCCATTAACCGTGGAATCTTGCGATAACCGTGAACAAGATGTCCGTGCCTGGCTGCAAGCACGTATCGAATCCAAAGATTCCAGCCTTAAATATCTGCGCGATAAAATTGTCCAGGCGATGATGGCTTTCAAGGAGCAATTCAAGCTGGAGACCGCCGAAATCGATGCCAGTATTGAAGCCGCATTTGAATACCGCAATTTGCTCGAACAACTGAATCGTGACGACTTGCCGCGTTTTGTGACACGCTTCAAGGAATTATTGAACGTCAACACCATCAACGAAATTGCCAATTTTAATGGACAACTGGCGCGTGAACGCGAAACCATCAAGGAACGTATCACGCGCATCAACGAATCACTGACGCAAATCGACTATAATCCCGGGCGCTACATCACGCTGGAAACGCAATTGAGCCAGGATGCCGAAATCCGCGACTTTCAGACCGAATTGCGCGCCTGCACGGAAGGCACCACTACAGGCTTGGATGACGCACAATACTCGGAAGTGAAATTTCTGCAAGTCAAAACCATCATCGATCGTTTCCGCGGCCGCGAAGGCTTGTCGGAACAGGATCGGCGTTGGACCGCCAAGGTCACCGATGTACGCAACTGGTTTTTGTTTGCCGCCAGCGAGCGTTGGCGAGAGGATAATAGCGAACACGAGCACTACTCCGACTCCGGCGGCAAATCCGGCGGACAGAAAGAAAAACTGGCCTACACTATACTTGCTGCCAGCCTGGCCTATCAATTCGGTTTGGAATGGGGCGCCATACGTTCGCGATCGTTCCGTTTCGTGGTCATTGACGAGGCATTCGGCCGTGGCTCGGATGAATCGGCGCAATACGGTTTGCGACTGTTTCAGCAACTTAATTTGCAGCTATTGATCGTTACGCCATTGCAGAAAATTCACATCATCGAACCGTACGTGGCCAGCGTGGGTTTCGTGCACAATGAAGACGGCCGTGCTTCAAAATTGCGCAATCTTTCGATTGCGGAATACCGCGCGCGCAAATCCGCCGTACCCGCACAAACGACATAGCCTAGACGAGCATGAACTGGACCACGCCGCGCGACCTGAAAGCACAGCTTATGCGCCTGTGGTTGCGGGGTGAACTGTTACGGCCACTGATTGGCAACGAACAAATTTTTCCCTTGCAATTGAAATTAAAAGCCCCCGTTTCCGCCGATCTGACCGGATGTTTCGAAGCGGTTCGTGCCTGGATCGCCGAACTAACCGCCATGCCGCAGATTCGCATCGAATGGCACACAGTCCGTCATCGCGTGCAAGGCATGCAACACCTGCCCCATTCCGTGTGGATCGACACGGCGGACAGCGCGTTTGGGCTGTTAGCAAAACAACGCGACGTCAAGCGCTTCGAGCATATCGTGGATGTCACGCGCAGCACGCAACCTGCACTTTTGTCCTGGCTGGCACGGCGGCCTTTGCAGGCGATCGAACTGGCTGATCAATGGCCGCGATTGTTAGCCATCGTGCACTGGCTGGCCGAGCATCCACACCCTGGCATTTATCTACGCCAAGTGGATATCCCGGCATACACAGTAAATTTATCGAGGCGCATCGCGCTGTGCTGTCCGAACTGCTGGACCGGGTTCTGCCTGCCACAGCAATCGCTATGGACAAAAGCGGCGTTGGCCAATTTGCGGCACGCTACGGTTTCCTGGAGAAACCTGCGCGCATTCACTTTCGTGTACTTGACGCGCACATCCAACTATTGCCAGGGCCGCAACTGTCCGTTGTGTCACTGGATGATGGCAGCTTTGCGCAATTGCAAATCCCGTTGCAGCATGTTTTCATTACCGAAAATGAAACCAATTTCCTGGCATTTCCACCGGTGAATAGCGCCATCGCCATTTTCGGCAGCGGTTATGGCTGGGAAGCGCTGGCACGTGCACGGTGGCTGATGCACTGTCATATCCATTACTGGGGCGACATCGACACACACGGCTTTGCCATCCTCAACCAATTGCGCACGCGTTTCCCGCATGTAACGTCATTCCTGATGGATCGTGCCACCCTGATGGTTCACCAAGAACTATGGGGCGAAGAACCTGACCCGATTAAGCACGACCTACCTCAATTGACCGAGGCCGAACGGGCAGTATTCGACGAATTAAGAGACAACCGCATCCGCAAGGGTTTACGGTTGGAACAAGAACACATCGGTTTTAATTGGGTAAAGGCGGCCGTGCAAGCAATTTCGGCCCAACATTGCCATGAAGAATAATAGACAACCTTCACAAACTGGTCAGGAGGAAAACTAATTGATGGCAAAAAAACAGAAAAAACAACCCACCTGGAGCGACGTCAAAACCCGGTTAACCGATTTCGATCGTACTGGATTGCTCGCATTGGTGCAGGATCTTTACGCCGCCAGTAAGAATAACCGGGCTTTCTTGCATGCTCGCTTTAATCTGGGCGACGATGCCCTCAAACCATACAAGACAACCATCGCACGCTGGTTATATCCCGATGTGTTCAAAAGTCAGGATATATCCGTTGCCAAAGCCAAAAAGGCGATCTCGGATTACAAAAAAGCCATCGGTCAAGCGGAAGGATTGGTTGAATTGGCAGTGTTCTATTGTGAACAGGCAACCGCTTTTTGTAATGATTACGGACTACAGGATGAAGGTTACTTCGATGCCACGGTGCGCATGTTCGAAACCGCGCTAAAAACCATTGCTCAATTACCGGAAACCCAGCGGCAGCCATTCTGGCCGCGTCTGGATGCCGTCCGCCGCATCAGCCATAACTTCGGCTATAACGTCGGCGATGACATGGATGAATTGCTTGCTGAATATCAGGTTGACGATTAACAGACCGTTGAGTTTTCTAAAACCGGGAAGCGCGTTGTAAATTCATTATCCGGCCAAGAGTCAGCCGGACTCCCGGAGCCATAGAAAATTATTCGTTACAACCAAAATTATTCACGTACTGCAAACCGATTACATTCATTCCAATCCGGCAAAATATGGCTACATCAGCCGAGCAAACGAATGACTCTATTTCGAGCATTCACCGGTATATCAAGGCTGGCGTAATTGCGAATGTTTGGGTTGGGAGCATTGATAACCGTGATGAAGGTGGCTATGGGGATGGTGAAAGAATTGTTGGGGTTCCCTTGTCATCCCAATCTACCGCGCTTTTTTAGAGCTCAGTCATTCGACAAAAGGCGATTGCTTTCTCTGGAACACCAATCTTACTCAATGCTGACTTATGACTGATTTTCTCTTCATCTCTGTAGTACGTGGCAATCCATCGGACCGTATCGATATTAATGTTATCTACGATTTCCTTAAAGTAAGCCTCATCTACTACGGACAAAGAGTGACCAAGAACAACGATTTCTGACAAGCTGGCTAGGTTCATAAAGAAATTGGAGTTCTCTGAAATGATTTTTTCTGAGTTTTTAAATGTTTGTCTAAAATAATCGTTAATTATCTCATTACCCTCCATCACCCTTGTATCCATTGACTCTGGATCAGACACATCATTCATCGATGGAATATCGATAGGATTCCAAGCGTGACCGAGAACCAACTCTTCATCCTCTTGTGTTTCTCCGTGAATGTAAAGAATGTTATTGCTTGGGATGGAATAGATATCTGTGAGCGACGACGTGTAATTAAAATTTAGGTAGCGCGCAGTAATTGGCAACCTAAGAGGACGGACGGAAAGCTCTTTAAGGGTAGGGATTTCTAGCTGCCTTACCCATTCTCCAAAACGCTCTTTTAGCGAGCCCGACAAGCCTTTGATAATTCTATTAACCTCATATTGATAATCATGATGATAAGCATCACTCCAGTCTTCCGCACCATACGACATCAAGAACTGAGAGGCGTTGTCCACGATGTTATCAACATCAATATCCGCAAGAGTAGCTTCTAAATCGGACCAATCTTCCTGAGCCGGAATAAACTCTTCAATTAGATCGTGAAGATCACTATCGATACCCGAAAGATATTTTTTGAAATCAGAATATCGAGAAGAAACTCCATGGTAAATATCAAAGCCATTTCCGATTATATATAGACTTTCCTGTGACATGCACACTCCGTGCGAAATCTAACCAGAATTAGACAGATAACAAAAAAGTAAAATTCAAGCGCTCCGTGAAATACGCCTAGAATATCAATAGTGGTTGGTGACCGGAGAAGATAGGCGATCCGGTAATGTCCATAGAGAAGAATTCTGATTTCACCTTCCGCCGCGATACGATATCGGTATCCGATTCCGGGAAAGTCCTGCAATACCTGGGTCTTTTGGTAAATTCCAGCCACAACTTTCTGTGCTGCGTCTGGATTGTCTGAAGCGATGTAATCGTAAATATCCCGAAGCCAACGATATGCTTCCTCAGTCCACCTTATTTCTGCCATGACCGGATTCGGTGATCCATATCCTCATTCGATATGACACGTCCATTACGGGAATCTTCCAAGCCACGCTCGATCATGCGTTCGAAGGCTAGCTCCCGCAAGATTTCGTCGTAGCTTGCATCTTCCGGTTGTGATTGGATCACCTCTGTCATTTTCTCTTTCACGTTTGACATATTACATGACACTCCTTTTAGAGTAAGCGGCAATAGGGTGCAATGCACTTTAACACCATCCATCACCCCAGCCCCGGCCAATAATGGCTATCCGGCAGCGGCCGTTTGCCGAAAATCGCCTGGCCGACACGCACCACGGTGGCGCCCTCTTCGATCGCTAGTTCGTAGTCGCCCGACATGCCCATCGACAGTTCGTCGAACGATAGTCCGGCAGGGGCTTCCTGGCGCAGCATGGCTTGGATGTCACGCATTTTGACGAAGCATTCGCGCACGCGGTCATGGTCGGATGAAAAAATGGCCAACGTCATCAGGCCCTTGATGCGCAACGATGAGAATTGTGGCAAGTGTTGCACGAAATCGCGCACAGCTTCGGGCGGCAGGCCGAATTTGCTTTCCTCGCCGGAGCTGTTCACTTGCACGTATACGTCGATAGCACGGCCTTCGTTTTGTAGGCGTTTATCAAGTTCCGCCGCGACTTTCAGGCTGTCGAGCGCTTGGAACTCATTGGCAAAGCGCGCCAGGTACTTAGCTTTATTGGTTTGCAGATGTCCGATGATTGACCATTTGATGTCCAAATCGGCGAGTGCTTCAGATTTCTCGCGCGCTTCCTGGATCTTGTTTTCACCCATTTCATGGCAGCCCGCGGCAAAAGCAATACGCAATCGCTCAGCCGGAACGGTTTTGGTGACCGGCAGCAGCCGCACGCTGGCGGGATCGCGGCCAATCTTCTTGCAGGTATCAATAATACGTTGCTTGACGGTGGCAAGGTTGTTCTTGATGTCGGTCAGTTGTTGTTCTACGTTGAATTCCACGGCGGTCTCCTGGTTCATGATGCGGATGTTCCTGCTAATTTTGTTGCTTGATGAAATACCATTTTCCAATGCCTCCCCTGGCGATGCCAAAGCGAGGTTCTGATTGATCCTGCACTTCCGGTATCGGGTTGCCCGGTTTTTTGCAGCGAATAAATCGCCAGTACCCAGTCATCGCTTAATACTTTGACACGAAAACTCTCAAACACCCAAGGCAAATTGGGGTCTTTACGTTTCAGCCAATGGATCACGTCACTTTTAGTATGAATTTGTCCGTGATTATCGATTTCTTCAAAATTTTCCGCCAGTAATTCATCAATGTATACGGGGTGCGCGTTCAGATCCGCTTGTAACAACTTAAGTTCCAAACGCTGAATTTGTTCGGCGATAGCTTCCATTTTCTAGTGAAAATGATTACTTGACCCGCATACCGGGCTGCGCGCCGGAGTCCGGCGATAAAATGAACAATTCACCCGGATTGCCGCCCCCAGCAGCCAAAACCATGCCTTCCGATAAGCCGAATTTCATTTTGCGCGGCGCGAGATTGGCAACCATGACGGTTAAACGGCCTTTGAGTTGTTCAGGGTCATACGCGGATTTGATACCGGCAAAAACAGTGCGCTGTTCGTTGCCGATATCGAGCGTCAATTTCAATAATTTTTCAGCACCCTCTACATGTTCGGCGTCGACGATTTTGGCGACGCGCAGGTCAATTTTGCTGAAATCGTCGATGGAAATCGTTTCGGCAATCGGTGCAACGGCTACGCCAGCATGCTGCTGTTTTTCCGCATGCCGTGCAGGCGATCCCGGCTCAGGTGCGGTCAAGCTTTGCCTGTTGGCAGCGATGAGCGCATCGATTTGTTTGGCTTCGATGCGTGTCATCAAATGCTGATAGGCATTGATCGCATGTCCAGCAGGCAGTAACAAGCTGGATACCGGTTGATCAGCACGCAGTCGCTGCCAGGTCAGCGGTTCGCAATTGAGAAACGCTTCGATCTGCTGCACGGTTGCGGGCAGAATCGGTTTCAGATAACACGCAAGCAAATAAAACAACTGGATACCCAAGCTGCTGGCACGGTGCAAGTCATCCGCGCGATCCGGTTGCTTGGCGATTTCCCATGGGGCCAGGGTGTGGATCATTTCGTTGGCTTCGTCGGCAAATTTCATAATTTGGCGAATCGCAGTCGAAAATTCGCGGTTTTCGAACGCTTGTTCAATCGCATCCGGCCGCCAGCCCGAAAAATGCTCATCGATCATTGCTTGCAATGCTTGGTAGTGTTCCCCCGCAACCAGTTTGCCATCAAAACGCTTAGTGATGAAACCGGCACAACGGCTGGCGATGTTGATGAATTTGCCGATCAAATCGGAGTTGACGCGTGCAACGAAATCGTCCAGGTTCAAGTCGATGTCTTCCAAAGTACTATTCAATTTAGCGGCGTAGTAATAACGCAGCCATTCCGGACTCAACCCCTGCTCCAGGTAACTTTCTGCGGTAATGAAAGTGCCGCGCGATTTGCTCATTTTTTCGCCGTTCACGGTCAAAAAGCCGTGCGCGAAAATCTTGGTTGGCGTACGGTAACCCGCATTTTGCAGCATGGCTGGCCAAAACAACGCGTGGAAATACAAAATATCCTTGCCGATAAAGTGATACAGCTCTGTATCCGATTGCAGTTGCCAGTAGTCGTCGAAACGGATGTTTTCACGTTCGCACAAATTCTTGAAGCTACCCATGTAACCGATCGGCGCGTCGAGCCAAACGTAGAAATACTTACCGGAAGCACCGGGAATCTCAAAGCCGAAATACGGCGCATCGCGCGAAATATCCCAGTCTGAGAGTTTATTTTCGCCCGCTTCACCGAGCCATTCGCGCATCTTGTTGGCAGCTTCCGGCTGCAAATGACCACATTCACATGTCCATTGCCGCAAAAAATCGGCACAGCGTTTATCGGACAAACTGAAGAAATAATGTTCGGATGATTTATTAATCGGTTTCGCTCCCGAAACTGCGGAATAAGGATTTTTCAGCTCAGTTGGTGCATACGCCGCGCCGCATACTTCACACGAATCGCCATACTGATCTTTGGCGCCACATTTCGGACATTCGCCTTTAACAAAACGATCCGGCAGAAACATGTTCTTGACCGGATCGTATAATTGCTCGATACCGCGTACCGCGATCAAACCGGCAGCTTTCAATTTATTATAAATATCTTCGGAAAAATGCCGCGTTTCGGACGAATGGGTACTGTAATAATTATCGAACTGGATGTGAAAACCGGTAAAATCTCTCAAATGTTCTGTATGAACACGCGTAATCAAGGCTTCCGGCGTGATACCTTCTTTCTCGGCACGCAACATGATCGGTGTGCCGTGCGTATCATCGGCACATACATAATAAACCGCATGTCCACGCATTTTCTGAAAGCGCACCCAGATATCCGTTTGAATATATTCCACCAGATGTCCCAAGTGAATACTG
Organism: uncultured Nitrosomonas sp.; assembly: GCA_902826055.1. Taxonomy (GTDB): domain Bacteria; phylum Pseudomonadota; class Gammaproteobacteria; order Burkholderiales; family Nitrosomonadaceae; genus Nitrosomonas. The sequence goes on from CADEDJ010000011.1 coordinate 18,421, forward strand.
CCATTGGCATAGGGGAGCGCAGAAGTAACCAGGATTTTTCGCTTGTTCATGAACTATTCGCAAACCAAATTGAATAAAGGGTAATTGTAACAAACTGTGTGCAATTTCCTGATATTTGTTACCATCCCGGAATTGAATGATTCATGCCAAGCGGCAGTAAAAAGGAGTTTTGCAGTGACTATTTCCGAACAACAAATACAGGCTATTCTCAAGCAGACCATTGATCCAACCACAGGCAAGGATTATGTCACCGGAAAATCGGTAACTCATGTACAAGTTGATCAGAATAACGTATCGGTTGATATCGAACTGGGTTATCCGGGCAATAGCGTCAAGAGCAGCGTTCAACAACAAATCACTGATGCGCTGCGATCCTTACCGGGCATTGGCAATATTCACGTGACTGTCAACAGCAAAATTATTCCGCATAGCGTTCAGCAAGGCGTGAAGTTGATTCCCGGAGTCAAGAATATTATCGCAGTGGCATCCGGCAAGGGTGGTGTTGGAAAATCGGCCACCGCAGTCAATCTCGCTTTGGCTTTAGCAGCGGAAGGCGCATCCGTGGGTATTCTGGATGCGGATATTTATGGTCCTTCGCAACCCCAAATGCTGGGAATAACCAATCATCCGGACTCACTCGATGGTAAAACCATGGAACCGGTACAGGCACATGGCATTCAGGCGATGTCGATCGGTTTGCTGATTGACGTGGAAACGCCTATGGTGTGGCGTGGCCCGATGGTGACCCAAGCCTTGCAGCAACTGTTAAACGATACCAATTGGAAAGACTTGGATTATTTGATCGTTGATTTACCACCCGGCACCGGCGATATCCAACTGACACTGGCGCAAAAAATACCCGTTACCGGCGCCGTTATCGTCACCACCCCGCAAGATATCGCCCTGCTCGATGCACGCAAGGGATTAAAAATGTTTGAGAAAGTAGGCATACCGATTCTCGGCATTGTGGAAAACATGAGCACCCATACCTGTTCAAACTGCGGTCATACTGAACCGATTTTTGGTACTGGCGGGGGTGAAAAAATGTGCCGTGATTATAACGTTGAATTTCTGGGTGCACTGCCACTCGATATCAAAATCCGCGAGCATACCGATGCGGGAAAACCCAGCGTTGTAGCCGAACCGGATGGAAAAATAGCTGAAACCTACCGTCTGATTGCGCGGCGGGTTGCCGTCAAGGTTGCCGCATCTGCTGAAGATCACTCGGAATTGTTTGCCAAAATCATCATGGAAAACGACTAGGAAAGATTGAACGATGACGATTAAATCGGACAAATGGATACGCCGTATGGCGTACGAACACGGCATGATCGAACCATTCGAGCCCGACCAGATTCGCCGCAAAGATGATCAACGTATCGTATCTTATGGAACCTCGAGTTACGGCTACGATATTCGCTGCTCGGATGAATTCAAGTTGTTCACCAATATCAATTCCACCATCGTTGACCCCAAGAATTTCGACTCCAATTCATTTATCGATGTCAAAAGCGATGTTTGTATCATTCCACCCAATTCCTTTGCATTGGCACGTACGGTGGAATATTTCCGTATTCCGCGCAATGTGTTAACCATCTGTCTAGGCAAATCCACTTATGCGCGTTGCGGCATTATTGTCAATGTCACGCCGTTTGAGCCGGAATGGGAAGGCTATGTCACACTGGAATTTTCCAATACCACCCCTCTTCCCGCCAAGATCTACGCCAATGAAGGGGTTGCGCAAGTTATTTTCTTTGAGTCGGATGAGATCTGTGAAACTTCTTATAAAGATCGGGGCGGCAAATACCAAGGACAACATGGTGTAACATTGCCGAAAATTTAAAGCGATTGACCTCATCACCCTTACGGAAATATTTTGAAGCTGACCCAAAATATTTTAAAGCCAGCACCACAACTTACTGCTATTTTTGTATTTATTCTCATTTGCATAGCTACACCCATAAAAGCACAGCAACATGTCTCACTACCGCGTACCGGATTTACACCGAACGACATTGCAATCATCATTAATGACGACGACCCTCTATCGCGGGAAGTTGGATACTATTATCAGCAAGCACGGAAGATCCCTGAAACTCATATGATCCATGTGCGCTTCCCAGCGCAGCGCAACACTCTATCGCCAAAAGAATTCAAGCAATTAAAAACCACCATTGATCAGCTTACTCCAAACCATGTGCAAGCCTATGCGGTTGCCTGGACCGCCCCATACCGAGTAGGCTGTATGTCACTGACCTCTGCGCTGGCTTTTGGTTTCGATAAAAAATACTGTGCCACTACATGTGCTCCGACAGCATCCAGCTCATACTTCAATACGCAAAGCCTACTTCCGTATGATGATTATAAGTTGCGTCCCGCCATGATGTTAGCCGGTACCTCCTTCAAATATGTAAAAGCGCTGATTGATAGGGGTATTGCTTCCGATCATAGTTTCCCAACAGGACAGGCCTACTTGTTAAAAACTTCAGATAAAGCACGTAGCAGTCGCGCTGCGGGATTTGCGCGAGCCATCCATGATTTAGCAGATGTTTTTTCTATCCAGGTGCTTGAAACCAATTTCATTTCTGATCGCAGCGATATTCTTTTCTATTTTACTGGATCAACCAACGTACCCATGCTGGAAACACTTGATTTTCTACCAGGCGCATTAGCTGATCACTTAACGTCTACCGGCGGTATGTTGACGGATTCCCTGCAAATGAGTAGCCTCAGATGGCTAGAAGCTGGCGCTACTGCAAGCTACGGTACCGTTGTAGAACCTTGCAGCTATCCACAAAAATTTCCATTCCCGCTCATTGCCATGTTTCATTATGCATTGGGAGCCAGCGCCATTGAAGCCTATTGGAAAAGCGTGGCATGGCCAGGACAAGGTGTATTCATTGGCGAGCCATTAGCAAAACCATTTGCACCGTTACTACAGAAAGTAGGACCTGATCAAATTGAAGTTAGAATCTTTTCACCTCATGCAAGCCACCTAAAAATTGAAGAATCACCATTTGCTGCAGGGCCCTTTAAACGAATTCCGCAGCATCTCACCATCCATCGAGGGAAAAATTTATTTCGATTTAAGTTTGATGAGAAAAACGATGATTATCTAAGGCTGCAATGGAACTAAAAATTCCATCTTGCAAGTAGAAATTCGTAATTAAACCGCCATGGTAAGAAATTAACAAAGTTATTTAAACTTTTTTGAAAAAAAACCGTCATATCCAGCAGAATTAAGAGTCATGCAACGCGTTGTTTTAAATGATATATGCATGTTCCACAATAATTTTCATTACGTGCAAGAAAATACTTGATTTGCCTGAAATGCAGACTATAATGCGTGCAATTAGAAACAAGTAATCTCTCTATTAAAAGGAGGTCATCATGAAAAGTATCAAGAACTATTTTGCTTCAGTTGATTTAGTTAATGCTCATATTCCTGAAACGTAGCCATTTTTAAAGGAAAACTCACATGCGTACATTTGCTTCTACACTTCCCAAAGTTGATCAGTCTGAAGTTTTATTTGATTCCCACCCAGAAATTAGTCTGAATTTTAAACATGTGCAAAATGCACTGAAAAAAGGCTATCAACGCCCGTTTTTATTAGTCGATAGTAATATCGTCCGACAAAAAGCCCGACGATTTATGGCTGCAATGCCACGAGTTCATCCCCACTACGCCGTTAAAGCTAATCCTGATCACCGCGTATTAAAAACGCTCATTAAGGAAGGTGTCGGTTTTGAAATTGCTTCTATTGCTGAGCTTGATCTATTATTAAAGCTCGGTGTGTCTGCTGCTGAAATATTTTATAGCAATCCAATGAAATCCCGTGCATATCTGGAATATGCAGCAGCCAAGGGTGTCGAATGGTATGTAATCGATAGTGTAGAAGAACTACGCAAAATAGTGAGTGTAAAGTCAGATGCAAAAATGTATTTGCGCATAGATACTCCTAATATTGGCAGTGATTGGCCATTAGCCGGCAAGTTTGGCACGCATCTGGCCGATGTCAGTGAAATTATTCAAGAGGCTGTAAAACTCAAAGCAGATCTTGCTGGCGTTACGTTTCATGTCGGTTCTCAATGCCGCAATCCCCAAAACTGGCGAGTTGGTATTGAACGTGCAAAGAAAGTTTTTACCGAAATGCAAATAGCTGGGCTAAATCCAAGATTATTGAATATCGGCGGAGGTTATCCCGTTCGTCATGTCAAGCCTATTCCTTCGATTGAAGTCATTGCTGAAGTAGTCAATGAAGCGATCGCTGATCTGCCTGACAATGTTCGCATCATGGCTGAACCTGGCCGTTATTTGGTATCGGATTCTGCTTATTTTGTTTGCCGGGTAGTAGGTACAGCAACTCGCAATGGCAAGCGTTGGATGTATTGGGATGCCGGTATGTTCGGAGGCGTAATAGAAATTACCGAAGGTTTACGTTATGAAATTCTGACAGACCGCCACGGTAGTAATATTCCTTGGTCAATTGCAGGTCCAACCTGCGATTCAGTGGATATTCTCACTCACGACCTGATGCTGCCCAATGATATGCAAGAGGGTGATTTTATTTATATCCCTAATGCAGGTGCTTATACCACGGCTTATGCTAGCAATTTCAATGGATTTCCATTGCCTGACGTGAAAGTGATATAAGCATAATACCTGCTACATCGTTTTATCTAACACTAAAATGGCGAGGTTGCATAGAATGCACCTCGCCATTTTTTGTACGTTCACAACAATTGCTGTCTATCCTAACTTTGGGATTTCCGGTTCAGTACAACAAAATGATATTCCATGTTGTCACCGCTATCAGAAAAATATTTATCTCGTCGAATCTCTTCCCAATCATTAATATCGAATCGTGGAAAAAAAGTATCTCCTTCAAAATATTTTTGAATCTCAGTAACATACATGCGCTGACATAGTTTAATGGTTTGCCGGAACACGTTTTCACCACCAATAATAAAGCTTTCACTATCGCATGTTTCAACCTCTTTACAAGCCAGGAATGCATCTTCAATGGAATTAACAACAATTGCACCTGGCACCTCATAACCTGGTTGATGGCTAATAATAATATTAGTTCTTCCAGGCAAAGGCTTACCAATAGACTCATAAGTCTTACGGCCCATAATGATGGGATGTCCCATGGTCAATGATTTGAAATGCTTCAAATCAGCAGGCAAATACCAAGGTAAGTTATTATTCCTCCCAATCACGCGATTTCTGGCCATCGCAACCAGTATAGATAAACGTGGCAATATCATACGGCTACCGTTGCCTTTATGACTGGGTGAGGATCATAATTTTCCAAAACAAAATCTTCATACTTAAAATCTAATATGTGGCGTATCGCTGGATTCAGTTTCATAGCGGGCAAGGGCTTAGGTTCGCGTGATAACTGTTGATGCGCCTGCTCAAGATGATTTAAATAAAGGTGTGCGTCGCCAAGGGTATGCACAAAATCGCCAAGTTCCAGTTCGCATACCTGCGCAATCATCATCGTTAACAATGCGTATGATGCAATGTTAAAAGGTACACCTAAAAAAATATCTGCGCTGCGTTGATAGAGCTGACACGATAACCGCTTATCAGCGACATAAAATTGGAAAAAAGCATGGCATGGCGGTAACCGCATTTTATGCAGATCACCAACATTCCAGGAAGAAATCAGCATACGCCGGGAATCCGGTGTTTTTTTTATTTGCTCGATCACTTGCATAAGCTGATCGATATTTTGTCCATCGGCTGTTTGCCAGGAACGCCATTGGTGGCCATATATAGGACCCAAATTTCCATCTGCATCAGCCCATTCATCCCAAATCGACACACCGTTTTTGCGCAGATAATCAATATTTGTGTCACCATTTAGAAACCACAACAACTCATGAATAATTGATTTTAAATGGCATTTCTTTGTCGTTACCAATGGAAAACCGTCCAGTAAATTAAATCGCATTTGATAACCAAAAATTGACAGAGTGCCGGTACCCGTACGATCTGATTTCTTCAGACCATGATCAATCACGTATTGCATGAGTTCGAGATATTGGCGCATTTCGTATCTAATACTCCTTTTTGAATGAGAAAAAACTAATCTGTTGAAGCGATCTCAGCCATCCTGTAAATAAGACGTATATAATAGAGCACAAATTAATTAACAATAATCATTCTTCACGCAATGACTCCAAATTTTGTCATGCAGAAAATAATACTTGACAGGAAAGCTTTCAATGCTGGCATCACTCTTCCAGAACTTATCACCTATTGATCAATCAACTAAAGCATCTCATCTTCTCGTAATACTCCCGAAATTAGAAAAGATTCCCAAGAAATATGCTATTCCTGGTGAAGAATCGCTAAAAAAGCTTTTGTTGCGACGTGAAATACTATTAACTGATCTATATAAAACTCCAGTCTGTGCGACGCTTGCTGATGGCGAATTGTGCACATGGGTTATGATTGATATTGCTGAACCTATTTTCAATCAGCAAACGCTTATTCGCAAAGCAATTAAATTACTTCTGATAGAAAATCCCAGTGAAATATATATTGCAGTATATGGGACAACACATCAGAAAAAATGTTTTTCTGAACTGGCAGTATATTCTGCCTGGGTTAATGGCGCCATTCTTCCTGCGCGCAAAAAAAAACCTATGAGAAAACCACTGGCGAAAATATTTCTGCATGGTTATCAAGATGCCCAAAACTTTACCTCACAACGTGCCCTGGCGGAAGGTAATCTATTGGCTCGTGGTTTAACAGTATTGCCTGCCAACGAATTAACCCCTAAAACTTATCGTCAACAAATAAAAAAACTGGCTGAAAATGAAGGATGGAAATATCAAGAATTTGATTTAAGCATCTTAAAAGAAATAGGCGCTGGTGCATTTATTGCGGTTGCCCAAGGTAGTGATTCGGAAGATGCCGCTATTATTCATCTTCAGCACGACAGTGGACAAAATTCACAACATAAAAAAAGCATAGCAATTGTCGGCAAAGGTATTTGTTTTGACACCGGCGGTCACAATTTAAAACCTGCCCGGTATATGCAGGGTATGCACGAAGATATGAATGGCTCCGCGGTAGCATTAGGTATTTTACTTGCTATAACGCGGGCCGAGCTGCCCATCAAAATCGATTGCTGGCTCGCAATCGCACAAAACCACATCAGTCCGCATGCTTATAAACAAAATGACATTATTACAGCACTCAATGGCTTATCAATCGAAATCGTGCATACGGATGCAGAAGGACGAATGGTTTTAGCCGATACTTTAACATTAGCAACTCAACTAAAACCTGATCTAATCATTGACTTTGCCACCTTGACCGGTAGTATGAGAACAGCTTTAGGTTCACGTTATAGTGGAATCTTTAGCAATCGTGACGAGCTATGCGAAAAAGCGATTACGGCTGGAAAAAAGAGTGGTGAGCGTGTTTGTGCTTTTCCAATGGATGTAGACTATGAAGAAAGCCTTGAAAGTACAACTGCAGATATAAAGCAGTGCGAAATTGATGGCGATTTTGACCATATCCTAGCCGCATGCTTTTTACGTCACTTTGTCAACGATATTCCATGGATACACATGGATTTATCTGCTTGCAACCATAAAGATGGTCTAGGAGCGGTTGATAGCGAAGTTACTGGATTTGGCGTTAACTGGGCTGTTGAATTATTAAAAAATATTTAAACAAAAACAACAAACTTACAAAGTAATGACACGAATTTCCCAACTCTCATCATCAACTTCTTGAAACTAGAAGTTTCTGCCCGATTGACAAATTTTCGTCACTATTATTCCAACGTTTGATTTTATTTACTGTAGTGCCATACCGCTTCGCGAGATCATACAAAGTATCTCCTTTCTTAACAACGTGAACACTTGCATAAGAATTTTTCAACCGCTCTGCTGCCTTGCTTTCAGCTATATTTTCCATAATCGCGTATGGCACCAGGATTTTTTGTCCGAGTGTCAGATTTTTATTGCGACCTATACCGTTAATCGTTTGCAGTTGTTTAACGGTAGTATCATAACGCTTTGCTATTTCATTAATATTCTCGCCTTTTCTAACATGGTAAATTTGCCATGAAACCCGGGGATCCTGGTATGTCTCTAAATTTCTCAGGAAAGCTTCTTTTTTATTCATAGGTAGCACTAAAGTGCGAGGCGTTTTGTGAATCTTAATGACATAGCGGTTATACGCGGGATTTAATGCAGTGAATTCAGTTGCGGATATATTAGCGAGGCGGGTAACGAGAGGGATATCGATGGGTTCGTGTATTTCGACTGTATCAAAATACGGTCGATTGGGTACCGGTCGAAGCTGTAACCCATATTTCCTTGAATTGGCAACGATATCTTTTACCGCCAGTATCTTGTATACATAATGTTTGGCTTCGATTGGAAGACTGATATCGTGAAAACTGCTTGATCTTCCTTTATGCTTACTTTTCGATAATACTTTACCGACAGTACCTTCACCGATGTTATAGGCAGCTATTGCGAGCTTCCAATCTCCAAATCTTTTGTACAAATACTGCAAATAATCAAGAGCGGCTTCTGTCGAAGCAATCACATCACGCCGATCATCATGCCATACATTTTGTTCTAAGCCCAAAATTCTTGCCGTTTCCGGAATAAATTGCCACAATCCGGCAGAACTATTATTAGACTTGATCAAAGGATCATAAGAACTCTCAATTACGGGAATGAGTGCAATCTCCATCGGCATTCGACGGCGTTCGATCTCTTCCACGATATAGAATAAATACCGCTCACTCTTAGCGACAATCCGGTTAAATGACTCCGGTTTCTGAGTGTATGGGGATTCAATTTTACGTATTGCTTTACTGTCAGGTGGTAGTGCCAGAGCGAAACCATTGCGGATACGATCCCATAAATCTTCATGATTTTGAAGATTATCTTGCACTAATTTTTCAGCAGATGCATCAATCGATAGAAGTGAGCAAATCCCGAAAAGTAACGACATTAGTAAAGCAAATTTATCATTTCTTTTAAAAATCATTTACATAGCTTAGTTTTGTCTTTACACTGGGTGACAGCATATATAATTTTTTTACTTTTGAAAACTACTTTTTTATTGAATAAGATATAGAAAATCCATAAGTTTACATAATAATCAGAGAGTTATTAGTTTTACATAAACTATAAAATTAAGAATCATTCTCGAATGTTGAATTGGTTATTGAATTGTTGTAGTGAAATTGTCGGTTCGGGTTTCCATCCTTTTTTACGATGATCCACTGTCACATTGGTAAAAATTCCACCGCGTACATAAAAACGTGCAATTAATCGGATATATCTTGGCTTCAAAACCACTACGAGATCATCGAGAATTTTGTTGGTAACTGCTTCATGAAATACACCCTCGTTGCGGTATGACCAGATATAAAGTTTGAGACTTTTAAGTTCAATACATTTTTTATCTGGAATATAATCCAAAACCAATGTGGCAAAATCAGGTTGCCCAGTTTTCGGACATAAGCAGGTAAATTCGGGGATTTGCATATGAATATGGTAATCCCGGTCTGTATAGGGATTAGGAAATGTTTCAAGATTCTTGTTTGGGTTACTAGCCATTCTTCGCACTCACGTTTAAATTAATTCCGATACAATGTCATAATTTTGATCGTTTTTATACCAGCCGTTTATTATAACTGCCTTATCTAATAAACAAAAAATTGCGCTTAGCTCAAATCAAACTTGCCGGTTTCAAATCGTTTGTTGACCCCACATTAATTCCTGTTGCTCAGGATCTAATAGGTATTGTAGGACCTAATGGCTGTGGAAAATCAAATATCATCGATGCCGTACGATGGGTTTTAGGTGAATCCAAAGCCTCTGCTTTGCGTGGCGATTCCATGCAAGATGTGATTTTCACAGGATCAGATCAACGTAAAGCCGTTGGTCGGGCAAGTGTTGAAATAATTTTTGACAATAGTTCAAGCAAAATCACAGGGCAATGGTCCAGCTACTCAGAAATTGCTATCAAACGGGTACTTCAACGTGATGGGATTTCAAATTATTATATTAATAATCAGCAAGTAAGGCGACGTGATATTGCTGATCTTTTTCTCGGTACTGGAATTGGAGGTCGCGGCTATGCCATTATCGAGCAGGGTATGATTTCACGAATTATTGAAGCAAAACCACAAGAACTCAGAAGTTTTCTGGAAGAAGCTGCGGGTATTTCGCAATACCGGGAAAGAAGGCAAGAAACTTCATCACGACTGATTGAAACACGTAAAAATCTAACCCGCCTGGAAGATATTTGCCAGGAACTGGAAACACAACTTCAGCACCTCGATGTCCAAGCTAAAATCGCCCGGCAATATCAATTACTGCAAGATGAATTACGCAGGTCACAAGTAACCCTATGGCTGCAACGTAAAAATGATGCGTTAAAACAACGCACTGAAGCTGAAGAAAAAATTCGACAACTTGAGTCTGAATTGGAAAATACTTTCTCAAATCAACGCAACGCGGAACAGGATTACGAAAAAACTCGCGCACTCGAATATTTGGTCAATGACAAATTGCTGCAAACACAAGGACAACTATATACCGTAAATGCCGAAATAGGACGCTTGGAACAAGAAATCAATCATCTTAAAAATAATCGAGAGCGTTTAACGCAACAAAGTCGCGATATTGAAAATCAGCTAAAAAAGAATAACCAATTAAAAGTAACAACACTGGAAAATTTAAGGCATTGGCAGCGCGAAAAAACCAAAGCGGAATCTGCTCATGCAGAAAGTATTTTAGTCAATGATGCAGAAAACCAGAAATTACCCGATATTGAAGCAAATTTTTCCCGTTGCCAGGAAGAACTCAGCAAATGCCGTCATGAACTACTAATCGCCGAACAAACCGTTCACCTTGAAAATAGTCACCTTACGCATGCAATAAAAAATATCCAGCAACTAGAAGCGCGGCACACCCGCCTGCTTAATGAACAAACCGGGCTTATCTCAACGCATCCATCCCAGTTAGAGCAATTGCAACAAGCACTAGATAAAATGAAGTGTGCTTTGCAAAAACAAAGCTTGAAACAACAAACAATAGAAAAACAGTTAGCTGCATCCACCGAATACAAACAACAAATCACCAGCAAAATCCAAAACCTGCAACATAAATTGTCGCAGATAATGGCTCGTTTCAATGCCCTACACACTCTGCAACAAAAATTAGAAAGCAATCAGGCACTTACTCAGTGGCTCAATCAGCGTCATTTACACGACTTACCTCGTCTATGGCAACACATATCCGTCACACCCGCATGGGAAAATGCCTTAGAGGCAATCTTACGTGAACGCTTGAATAGCATTGCCATTGAGCAATCCCTTTCAATCCAGAACTGGATGAACGATTTACCAATCGGTAAATGGGCAGTTTTTGAAAAAACCCAAACGATCCAATCTACCGGTTTAACTGATGAGCTACCAATAATACGAAACTCGACAAGATTAGCAAAATTGCTTGCCCATCTAACAATCCACCAGATTGAGATTCAAATCATGCTCGAGGACTGGTTATGCCATGTATACGTTGCAAAAGACCTTCAGGAAGGCATCCTCGAGCGATCCACATTAAACCCCGGAGAGGTACTTGTTACACCCGAAGGGCATATGGTAACGCGCAACAGCATCACGTTTTATGCGCCCGATTCACAATTGCATGGTGTTTTGTCGAGGCAGCAAGAATTATCTTCCATACAAGTCGAAATTGATCAGTCCAAGTCGCAACTTCGCAGCCAGCAGGATTTACTCGAAGCAGCCGAACAACAGCACAGCAAACTTAACCGCGACATGGCTCAATCGCTGGAGGATCATCAACGATTGCAACAGCAGCAGCATGCCTTACAGCTTGAAATCGTTAAGCTTTCACAAATCAACGAACGTACAATCCACCGTAACAATCAAATTGATAGTGAACTTAGCGAAATCAAACAAGCGTTAGAAAACGAACTATCACTCCAAAAATCGACAGCACAAAAATTAACAGAAAACTCAGAGCAAATTGACACATTAAACAAGCTTGCACAACACGTTCAATCCGCCTGGGAAACAGCTAATCATTTAGTTTCTCAGCAACGGCAAAGTGTACAACTAGCCATGAAGAAAATGCAAGAAACCGCATTTCATGTAAAAACATGTGATCATAAAATCAGCGAAATAGAATATTCCCTAAAGGCTATTGAGGAAGATTTGCAAAAGCTGACTGAAAATCACATTCATTTGCTTAAAGAAATTGACAGTTTAGATGAAACACCCCTTAAGAATCTGCTGGAAGCTGCGCAAATGCAGCGAAAAACAACTGAACAAGCAGCATTACAGATACGCCAAGAAGCCGAAGATACGGCGCGTTATTTGCGAGACATAGAAAACATCCGCCTGACATCTGAACAAAAAACCTATTCATTGCAAGACGCCGTTAATCAAATCCGCCTCAAAGAACAGGCAGTCAATATCACCATCAACCAATTGGATGAATGGCTCAACGAAGTTAAAATCGATACGAAACAGCTTTCGCAGATGTCAAAAAAAAGCATGGCGGCACTTCAATCGGAAATCAACCAGTTGAATGCCGATATTACAGCTCTGGGGCCTGTCAATCTCGCCGCATTAGAAGAACTCGAAAATGCGCATACACGGCAATCAAATCTGTTGATGCAATTGCAAGACTTAAATGAAGCAGTTGTGACATTGGAAAATGCCATCCAGCAAATCGATCGTGAAACGCAGTTACGTTTGCAAAAAACGTTTGATCTGGTCAATCAATATTTAAGCGAGATATTTCCAGTGATATTTGCAGGTGGACAAGCCAAGCTTGAGTTAAGCGAAGGTAAAATTCTTGATGCAGGATTATTATTAATGGCACAACCACCGGGGAAAAAGAATAATTCGATTCACGTCTTATCAGGAGGCGAAAAGGCTCTGACAGCCCTAGCATTAATATTTTCGTTATTTCGACTTAACCCTGCACCATTTTGCTTACTCGATGAAGTAGACGCTCCTCTTGATGACGCAAACACTAATCGATTTTGTCAACTAGTGAAAAATATGGCACGACACACGCAGTTCATTTTCATAAGTCATAATAAAATTACAATGGAGATGGCACAGCAATTAATTGGAGTTACAATGCAAGAACAAGGCGTATCAAGAATAGTTGCTGTTGACATTGCAGATGCCGTCAAAATGGGCAAACGAATTCAACAAGCAGCAATTTAGTTTGTAATTAATCGCATGAAGCGGCCATGATTTAACTTCTACGCTTCATAACAAGGTATTTTGGAGATAGCATGGAGATATTAAATAATATGAGTGACTTGCAGCTAAGCCTGATTATTATCGGCGTTATTGTTATTGCCGGTGTTGCAATTTTCAACTGGCTGCAACAACAGCGTTATCATCGAAAAATACAATCAGCATTTGATCAAGAACACGGCGATATTCTTCTGGACTCACAAGAATCTGAAGATTTACCACAAAGAATTGAACCCAAGTTTAATAAAACCACAATTTCAGAAGTCGATCCGTCTCTTCATACTGATTTATCCGCATCTCCCACAGAATATCAAAAAACATCTGTAACGACGCCTCCAGTCAATATTCCGGCACATGCGTCCACAAGCACATCGACAACCTCACCGATATTGGATTATGACAGCAATACCAATTACATCGTAAACATCCGATCAAACTTAGTTATAGCTAATACTTATATCGCTAAATTATTACAAAGAAAATTTGATTTTGGAAAACTGGTGTGCTGGCTTGGACAACGGCATAAAGATGAGCCATGGGAAGAAATAACCAATGAAACCAATGTCGACAGCGATGGGTATGTATTTTTAAAAGGCTGCCTGCAGCTTGCCGATAGAGCCGGTCCGGTCAGCGAGGTCAACTTATCCAAATTCCGTGATTTAGTACAGGATCTCGCGTCGCAAGTACATGCAACAGCAGAATGTCCTGATATCGTCAGTACCCATGAAAAAGCTGTCATGCTTGATAAATTCTGTGCAGAAGTGGATGTAATGATTGGCATCAATATTATTAGTAAAGATGATGGTGCATTTGTTGGCACCAAGATTCGTGCATTAGCCGAAGCTTCCGGATTCAGGCTTGAGTCAGAGGGTGTTTTCAAATATCGTGATGAAAGCAATCATGTATTATTCACGTTGAGTAATTATGAACCGTCTCCGTTTCTACCTGAAAATATGAAATCATTAACCACACACGGTGTGACCTTCCTGCTCGATGTTCCTCGTGTTGCTCATGGAGAAAGAGTATTTGATCAAATGACTCACCTCGCAAGAATTTTTTCCAATACGCTGGGCGGTATCATGGTCGATGACAACCGGGTTCCTTTAAGCGACAGTGGCATCCAGAAAAGTAAGCAACAGCTCATCGAAATACAATCTGCAATGAAGAAAAATCATATTAACCCTGGCAGCCCAAGCGCATTACGGTTATTTGTATAAAAATTTCCTGACGAAATTAGTTAGGTATACTTAGCTATTGAGTAAGACGAGCTATTAATGTTACGTCTTGATATAGGGTACTTTTAATCTTGATATGGAGCTGAGAATGAGTCAATCTTCAGACATAAAACAAACTTTTTCACCCATCGAAGTTAAGTTGGAATTTGGAAAAGATTATTACTGGTGTAGCTGCGGTCGAAGCAAATCTCAGCCATTCTGTGATGGCTCTCACAAAGATACCGGATTTACACCCAAAAAATTCAGTGTCGATGAAAGTAAAACAGTTTGGTTATGTACATGCAAAAAAACTAGCAACGCACCTTATTGTGACGGCACACACCGTAAATTGTAATAATATGCCGCTACTTTCACATTTTTGATTAATGATAGTTAGGTTACTAACTAGCCTATAAATGGCCAAAGAACAGAGTGCGTTCATGGAAACTGAACTAAGATCTCTTGAAGATAAAATTTTCCAGCTTTTGCGATTGTATCAAGATTCCTGTTTAGAAAATAACAAGTTACGTAAAGAGCTTGCAGATACCTATGCGCAAAACGAAAAACTTAATAAAAAAATACACGCCGCTACAGGCAAACTTGAAGCACTTCTGTTAAACATGCCGGACAATGAATAACAAGACACTTAATTTAAATATTATGGGACGTGAATTTTGCGTTACCTGCCCTGCTGAAGAACTAGAAGAAATTCAGCTTGCCGCAACTTACCTGGACAGAAAAATTCAAGAGATTAAGGCAGAGGGAAAAATCGTTGATTCCGATCGTATCGTAATTATTGCAGCATTGAGCATTACTCATGAATTACTCATGATGCGTAATGGTACCGGCTTTGACATTGATGAATTTAAGCGTAGAATTACTGCATTAAAGAAAAAAGTTGATGATGTAATCACTAAATAAGGAGGCTTGATTTCCTTTAATAGGGTTAATCCCTACGATGTTCGTTTAGACTTATATTCTTTGAACCAATTGTTAAAAAATGGTTGTGGATTTTAGTGATACTGTTGTGCGCTCCTTTATAGGAAATGCCTGATGTATCCATGAAACAACCGCCTTGGACCTTATGGTTCAAGATGATGGTCTGACGGCATATGTGGGGAGCTTCTTTGGGACAAGAAACGATAACATTTCTTGTCCCTTTAATTTTTAAGGTTCTACTAAAACCAAACTTGCAAATATATACGTGGAGGAAATTCTAAATTCCCTGCCACTATGTAGCGGATTTAATTTTTTTAAAAACACATTAAGAAGAATCCCAGTCATAAATCCCAATATAGTTTAGTTATGCAATCCAGTAGAATTCGCCCAAGATACTATGCAAATCTTCTCACTGTTTAATCATATCGACTCTATTTTCCACAACATACCTCAGAATATAAGTTGAATAATCGATCAAATAATAAACCGGGAAAACATTTTAACTCTTTAATTATAAATCGATAATACTAATAAAATTGTTTCATGCTGCAAGCAAGATTCTGGAATTATTAGTCTGATAATTAATAACAATCGTTTTTGGCAATAATGAAATCTCCTGCTTTATCCTTGTTTTTTCTGTTTTTATCAATAAGATTTCCAGTTATTATCTCTTTCTTGAAGCAATTTCTATTGACTGGTGCCTGACGATACTCCCTATGAACAAATTTATTTTGTTGAATTTTAGTGTAATTATCATTTTGAGTGCTTCTTATGCTTGTGCTGAAACATGGGTGTTGCCACCTAACGGCGTTGATATTTTTGGTCAAATTCGCACTACCAGCGCAAGCCGTGAAGAAACCCTGCTGGATATCGCGCGTCAATATGATATCGGGCAAATTGAGATTTTGTTGGCCAATCCGACGGTAGACCGATGGTTACCCGAAGATGGCGAAAAAGTTGTGCTACCAAGTCGATACATTCTTCCTCACGCTGAACGGAAAGGTTTGGTGCTTAATCTACCAGAAATGCGAATTTACTATTTTCCAGAGCCTACTAAAGGAGAAAAGCCTATAGTGATCACCCATCCGGTTGGGATTGGCAGAATGGATTGGGTGACTCCATTGGGAATATCAAAAATTATTGACAAAAAGAAAGATCCAACTTGGATACCTCCAAAATCGCTGCAGATGGACAGAATAGCAAATGGGGAACCACCTTATCCCAGTATCGTGCCGCCTGGTCCTACGAATCCTTTAGGGCGGCATGCCATGCGTTTAAGCATTGGTGGCGGTAGTTATCTGATACATGGCACCATTAAACCATTTGGTGTTGGCATGCGGGTTTCAGCTGGATGTGTACGCATGTACCCCGAAGATATTGAGGCATTATTTGATAAAGTTCCAATAGGAACGCAAGTACAAGTAGTTAATCAGCCGATTAAACTCGGTTGGTTGCTTGATTCACTTTTTATTGAATTGCATCCGCCCTTAGAAGAAGATGAGGAAAAATATGCTGACTATAAACAGATGACAATCAATGCCATTAACGACTTCTTGGCGCTAAAAAGTAGTCAGAAAAATATTACTGAGGATTTTGAAATTGATCAGGAAACTTTAAGAAAAGCAATTATTGAAAAAAATGGTATACCGATTTTAATTTCCCGGTTACGGGATCAAACTCAACTTCATACGATGCACAACGAATAATGCAGTAGAAGTAAAGAAATTCTATTTTAAATGACATAAAAAACCCCTCAAGCGAGGGGTTTTTTATCATATTCTATAAAAATAGTTTACTACTTATGCATTGCTTTTTTAAACATTCGGTCAATTTTTGATTCGGTTTCCATTGAACGTCTGTTTGCTTCATCCGCAATACGGATTGCATCATTTGCTTTAGCGCTAGCAGCGGCTGCTTCTGCTTTTGCTGCAGACGCATCGGCTGCAGCTGCATTAATTTTAGCTTGCAGTTCATCAAATTGAGCTGTTGTAGCACAACCTGTGAGTCCAATAAAAGCACCTGCTATTACTGCCAGTGTTAAAATGCGAACTGGATGCTTGATTTTTTCTTTCATTCCGATCTCCTCAGTGTTTATTCTATTCAATGCGCATAAACATCCGCTACTTCGTTAGTTACCAATATTACTACCAGCAACCCACTGGAATGTTATCTGATTTTTTCCGCAAAATAAATGAATTTAGATGAATTCTCTGACAAATTTACAGGATTCTTCATCCCGACACGCAATATAATTTAATAACTACATGAATAAATAGACATTTCTCTTAATCAAGTAATTCAAGTATTTAACAACAAATATAACATGTTGTACATAAACCGCTCTGATTCTTAACGAATATTAACTAAAACGCCAGGCTTTATCCACTTACCAAGTTGATCA
Source organism: uncultured Nitrosomonas sp. (assembly GCA_902826055.1). Lineage (GTDB taxonomy): Bacteria > Pseudomonadota > Gammaproteobacteria > Burkholderiales > Nitrosomonadaceae > Nitrosomonas. Next base: position 36,273 of record CADEDJ010000011.1, read on the forward strand.
ATTTGCTCATTTGTAAGTGCAATACAACCATTCGTCCAATTGTAGCTATGGTGAATTTCTTGGTCACCTCTGCCAATTCCATGAATACCGATATGTCCCCCTAAGGGCGTATCTTGGGGAGGTGATTTTCCCAGACTTTTTGCTTGCAGGATTGATAACCAGGTTTCTTCGGAAATTCTGTTTTCATCCAAAGCACGCTTAGCAGTATCAAGATTTGGGTAATTCAAGCCAAAGAAACGATAATAGCGGCTTTTTTCGTTAATCCAACCAATCCTGAATTTACCGAGAGGGGTTTTATCATCTTGTGTCATTTTTGTCCAAGTAGTACCGTAGCGTCCGATAGCAACATTTTTAAACACTGCTTGGATGGTATTACCTTGCATAACTAAAAGCCTGTGTTCCATTGTATCAACATCAATCCATATTTCATTATTGATCTGCGCAGGATTGTCACTGGCTTGTGCAAAATTTATGATTAATAAAACAAAAACTCCACTCACAAAAAATATCAAATAATGAATGAAAGAATTTTGTTGAATCATTTGAGCACGTACAAAAAATAAAGACAATCAATTATGTCATAATTTCAGCGTTTGTATACTTCCATCAGGTGCTTATGTGTCTTGCTATTCCAGCTTATGTTGAACAATTAATCACTGGAGATCAGGCAATCGTCAATCTTTGTGGCGTGCGCAAGGAAATTTCACTGGTGCTGGTTGAGGATATTGTGGTTGGTGACTATATCATCATACATGCGGGTTATGCGCTACAGAAACTAGATCAGCGGGAAGCAGAGCGGACATTAGCTATGTTTGCAGAGATAACCACACTTAATAATAATGACATCAGTTGAAGAATAAATACCCGGTATGAAATATATTGACGAATTTCGCGAAGGCGGAATGGCACGTAAAATTGCTGCTCGTATTGCTGCGGAGGTGGATGCTCGGCGACGTTATCATTTCATGGAATTTTGTGGCGGACACACACATGCTATTTCGCGGTATGGACTTGTCGATATGCTGCCTGACAATGTGCAGATGATTCATGGCCCGGGCTGTCCGGTGTGCGTTTTACCTGTCGGCCGTGTGGAAAATGCCATTCAATTGGCGCAAACACCCGAATTAATATTGTGCACTTACGGAGATATGCTGCGCATACCTACAGCAAACGGTATGAGTTTGTTGCGAGCTAAAGCACAAGGCGCGGATGTGCGGATGGTTTACTCAAGTGAAGATGCAATAAAAATTGCACAGCAAAATCCCCAGCAACAAGTGGTTTTTTTTGCGATCGGATTTGAAACCACGACACCGCCTACGGCTATTGCGATCAAAAAAGCTCAAGCGTTGGGTTTGCATAATTTCAGCGTATTTTGTAATCATGTGTTAACACCTTCTGCTATTTCGCATATTTTGCAATCTCCAGAGGTACGTGAGTTTGGCGTGGTTTCACTGGACGGATTTATTGGCCCGGCACATGTGTCAGTAGTTATCGGTAGCCAACCGTACCAATATTTTGCTGAGGAATTTCAGAAACCCGTTGTAATTGCCGGCTTTGAGCCATTGGATGTTCTGCAAGCGATATTAATGCTGATCCGCCAAATTAACGCAGGCCGCGCCAAAGTGGAGAATGAATTTACCCGCGCAGTATTGCCTCAGGGCAATATTAAAGCGCAATTACTTGTGGCGGAAGTTTTCGAGTTGCGTCGCTCATTTGAATGGCGAGGACTTGGCTTGGTGCCATACAGTGCGCTCAAAATTAAATCCTGCTATGCAGAGTATGACGCAGAGCAGCGCTTCCCGGTTCCTGCATTGTCGATTGCGGATAATAAAGCATGCGAGTGCGGTGCTATCTTGCGTGGCATTAAACAGCCGCAGGATTGCAAGATTTTTGGCACAGTTTGCACGCCGGAAAATCCAATCGGTTCTTGTATGGTGTCATCGGAAGGCGCGTGTGCAGCATATTACAGTTATGGCCGCTTCCGGAACAGGGATCTTTGCACGGTGCAGAACAATTGATGGCAAATCCAGTGAGAGTTAAAGCGGGTTATACCCGGGCCATTGATTTTAAGCACGGCTGTGTGGAAATGAAACATGGCAGCGGCGGGCGCGCGATGGCGCAGTTGATTCAGCAATTGTTCGTGGCAGCTTTCGATAACGAATTTTTGCGTCAGAGCAATGATCAGGCATGCTTTCAGGGAAGTAATGAGCGCATGGTGATGTCCACCGATAGTTATGTCATTACGCCTTTATTTTTTCCCGGTGGGGATATTGGCAGTTTGGCGGTTCATGGCACCATCAATGACATCGCTATGTCTGGTGCCACGCCAAGCTATCTTGCAGCCAGTTTCATATTGGAAGAAGGTTTTGCGCTTTCTGATCTAAAACGTATTGTTGATTCCATGGCGCAATCAGCAATGGCCGCAGGCGTTCCGATTGTCACGGGTGATACCAAAGTCGTAGAAAGAGGCAGCGCTGATGGTGTATTTATTACCACGACCGGGATAGGCAAAATTGCCGAGGGGATCAATATTTCGGGAGAGAATGCGCGGCCGGGAGACAAAATACTGGTATCCGGCTTGTTGGGAGATCACGGCATTGCCGTGATGGCGTTACGTGAGAACTTGTCATTTCAAACCAGCATTCAATCCGATACGGCAGCTTTACATGATCTGGTCGCAAATATGGTTGCCGCCGTGCCGACTATTCATGTACTGCGCGATCCGACACGAGGCGGAGTCGCTACTGTGCTTAACGAAATCGCGCAACAGTCAGCGGTTGGAATGATGTTGTATGAAAGCAAACTGCCGATGCGCGCGCAAGTGAATGCAGCATGTGAGTTTCTGGGTTTGGATCCGCTGTATATTGCCAATGAAGGGAAGCTTATTGCAATTTGTGGCGCGGATGATGCGGAAAATTTGCTGAATGCAATGCATAAGCACGCTTTAGGAAAAGATGCAGCCATTATTGGCGAAGTCATCGAGGACACCCATTGCTTTGTGCAGATGCAGACCCGTTTTGGCGGTAGCCGCGTGGTTGATTGGCTCAGTGGTGAGCAACTACCGCGTATTTGCTAACAAAGCGCACAGCACAGAATTCAGAAAAAAGCATTTAGAGTTTATGCTGATCGCCCTCAAAAATCCATTTTTAACCCATATTTTCCCTTAGGACGTCTTCTCATGGAAATCCGTTAGAACGTGTGGACAGTGGTGGTAGAGATAATCTGTTTCTAGCTGATTTAGACCGGCTTAGCATCTATTAAAAACTCTTACATAATAAACGCTAACTAGCCAATGATGTTGCGCCTTTGCCGCCAATCAATTGCCGTTGCAGTAATTATTAGCAACAGAATCGGGGTGCGACTAAAAATCAGAAAAGTATCGGTAAGCCCTGAGAGAAAAAGATAGCTCAACAAACCAACTCCCAAAAAAACCAACTGGTTTGTTTTAAATAACTGATACCAGCCCCAGAAAAGAAATAGCAGCGCCAACATGCCAGGCACACCAATGTGCACGCCAATCTCCACCCAGTCATTATGAAAATGTGATGTCTTCTGAAATTTCGGCAGGTCTCGGTATAAACCATCCCTGTAGGTCACGATGATCTGATCAAAATAATGCGCCGGCATACCTGTGCCATAACCTGTCAAAGGACGATTCAAAATGGCATGCACGCCAACATCCCACATCGCCAGCCGGTAACCAAGACTGGAATTGTAATCGCCCTGTTGCAATAAGGCGATGTCATTTCTCAGCAGCATCAGTCGATCTTCAAAAACAGGACTGCTCCACGCAAAAATAGTCATGGTCACCGTCAAAAATAACACAATACCCAACATTCTTTTTATAGCCATTTTGTATCGCAAGAAAATAAGCAGCGTTACAGAAATCAGAGTAGCCAATAATAAGGCTCTGGCGTTCTGATGGAATTGCACCAGCAGCAATAGCAATGCTGCGATTCCGAGACACAACTGAAGTTTGAGTGATTGACTCATGCAGGCAAAGCTAACGGCAACGACGACTCCTACACCCAACATCGCAGAAAAGCTTAAATACGACATGCCAAGCAGCGGAATACCCTGCCCCCCCACTGCTAGCCATTGATAAACGCCCAGCGCCAAAATGCTTGCATATCCTACCGCCAAACCGCCTAATGCCCAAGGTAAGCGCTGCTTATTCAACAACAAATAAAATGGGATAAAAATTAATAACACGAAGTATTTCAACCACTTCATTCGCCCATCCGGAACGGGTTCGCTCCAAGACAATCCTATGAGCAACAATGCACACAACAAAAACATCGCTTGCACCAATGGTAGCCTAATAGCTTTATCGAATCTTCGCCATCCACCATCGATTAACCAGGCAAATGTCAACAGCGGAAAGGACAAGTAGTTTAATTGACTATGCCAAAATCCTGTACAAACCAATACAAGCGCACATCGAATCAGCCATTCCCGTTGCGGAAAATGAATTTGCATCGAATCTCTTACAACGCTATCGTTCCCCATTCCTGTACCTGCAGTCGACGTATGCGAACCCATACCATCAATAAAGTACGCAACACAACCGAAACACCGGGAAGAATCCATACAGCAGTAATGCGCTTATCTTCCCGCGACCAGCCGCGTAACAGCAATTTTAAAATCATTACAAAGCTGATCACATTATTGTGCATTTGCAGACAAGATAATTGCGACGAGAGCACGGGAGTTAGCCAATGTACTCGCCCACCTTGCCGCATCACTTGCTCAATGGCATTCGCTAATGAAACTGAAAAATCAGCCAGAGTGAATAAACCTGAGACTAGCAGAACATTTTGCTGCGCCAACGGGTAACGTGAATAATACAAGGTACGGTTTTTCCTGACTAAGTCGCGATAGGCTTGATCACGTCCAAATGATGCGCCCGTTTCATGCCGTATCGCCGCATCGGGATGCACGCCCATACGCCAGCCTTGTTGAGCCAGCCGGCGCCCCAAATCGGTATCCTCATAATAACCTCGGCCAAATTGAGCATCAAAGCCACCCATTGCGTTAAAAACAGCGCGACGAATCAAAAAGGCATAACCTCTAAACCGATAGGTAACAATATAACCACCTGCCTGCCGCACATAGCGATCAGCTTTTGCACTCGGAAAATCACCTTCTGTCGGACTGATAACTGCCAGTTTGGGATCAGCGGCAAAAGCATTGCCAAGCACAGGCAAGAAATCACTGAACACCTCGGCATCAGAATTGAGCACCAATACCAAATCAGCATCAGAACGTGCAACCGCATCGTTGACGGATTTGCCATATCCCTGATTTCCGGGTGCGTGAAAAACGCGCAATTGCGGATACACGAGACTATCCAGCATTTTACGGGTTTCAGTATTCGACGCATCGTCCTGGATGTAAATATTTCGGATAGATGCCTGCAGATAGTTTACGACTGAATCAATGCACCGCCGCGTCAACAACGGCGCATTATAAACGGGAATCACCACATCGACAGTCATTGTGTTCATCCGTAGCACTAGGCCATGGATCAAGGCCTGCCAAAAATCAGATAAGTTTCACCCCAATTTTTGGATGGTCTTTTAGTCACTTCAAGGCCTGCCTGTTTCATTATTGCCACAGCCTTCTCTTGCTCGGAATGGGTGCCTAATTCGATGATCACCGATTTCAGCGCCGGATTCGCCAAAACTTCGGATGCGCCCTCCAGGATTGAAATTTCAATACCGTCGACATCGATTTTCATATAGTTTGGGTAGGGAAATCCCCACTGACTACACAAATCGTTTAGCGTTACACCAAACATGCCTTGAATATGCGTAGCCGACATTTTCATATTTTCCAAATCTTCATGTCCGAATTGCGAGCGATTGCCGCCAGGAATGAATTTGGGGATATACAGCTTGGAAAATTCACTGCGTCCAGATACCGCAACACAATACGATAAAATATGATTACTCAGATTATTCAGGTAAATATTCTTATTGAGCGCATAGTAATTATTGCTTTGCGGCTCAAAAGCAAATACTTGAACGTCCTTGCCGTATTTCTTCGCCGGGTATAACGAATACTGACCAATATTGGCGCCAATATCGAAGTAACAGGAGCCAGACTCGAAACTGTCGAGCCAATCTAATGTATCGGGTTCTTTCTTTGAATAAGTCTTTGCCCGGTTGAGCGTACGCAAATGATCAATTGAAATCAGAATTTGCTGCCCTCGTACTTGCACACGGGTAAAACCACCCTTTAGCTTATACGCGGCAACCACCAATTCATTTAAAATGTCTTTTGCCAGCATCTATCACCTCAAAGGGAAGGGTCTTGCATTGACGCAAAGCCACTCGTAAATGCGCAATCAATGTGCCAGTTGTTCAAGCAGCGACACGTAACGAGGCAACACATTAGCATCCGGATAATCCAGCATTTCTCTCAAAAAACGCTGGCGATGTTCTTCTACATAGAAATCCGCAACCCCACGGATAAGAAAACCATTAATTTTCTCATACACATCGTCACGGCATTTCAGTTCCGTTTCCGGCATATAGTAAGCCACGGCCGAGCGTGCTGCAATCAAATAATCTGCGGCTAGCACCGGCTTCTTTGCTCTCACCGCTTCAAAAACAACTGATGTCGCTAAATCTATGATCACGTCCGACCAGTTCATCAAATGTACAGAATGTGCGTCATCACCAGCAATGCGAACATTAGGCAATTGTTTGATCGAACTGTCTTTGGTCAATGATTGTTTCCATCCACTCCGGGTATGCGGTTTGATAATTAACTCAATATCGGGAAACTCGGCAATCATATGTACCACTTCACTCACCTCTTCCCAGAATGTCGTGAAGTTCGCTTTTCTTAGAAAAATCACGACCTTAAGTTTACTATCAGATCGTATCAGCGGTGAGGGCGGCATCAATTCAGACAGTATCTTCAACCAAGTTTCACAGTACCGTGGCGAGCCCAATACAGCCAACTGATTACCCGTCATGAATGGGCGAAAGCGCACGGCGCATAATTCATTGGGTACCACCACCCTATCAAATATCCTAGCTGCTGAGAATGTCGTATCAGGCACCACACGCCGTTCACCGCGACGAATCAATTGGCTGGCGTGCGGACTATCGCCATGCGGCAATGACACCGTACCCAATTTCCGCTCCTTGGCTATGGCAATGACCACTTCGACCCATTCCACACAAATTACTGAATTGCGCTCGATCCAATCAAATGCGACAACGCCTTTGCCATTACCACCAAAACAACGATGCAATAAAAACTCCGCAGTATGCCGCCACAACGGTTCACGTTTTTTCTCATCAAATCGTTCTGCCAGTTTCTCCGCCAACCTGCCAATCACTTTAATGCGCCTGACATTGCGCGTCAGTATTAACATTTGCAAGCGCCACTTCCAGTAATCAACCCATGAAAACAATTCGTTCATGTGGGCGACACGCACACCTTGTAAGTAACTCAAATACTTCACACGAAAATCACGCCGAAACTTCGCAGATCCAATCAGTACGACATCACACTGGTGTCCGGACTGAATCCATTGATGAATCACTGGGGTAACATGATCTATGTCATTATAGTGACGAAGAAAAAAAAGCGCTTTCATAACCGTGTTGCAGAAAAATCTAGAACATCATGCATCTCAAGTATTTTCCCTGTTTAAACAGACGATTCGGTAAAGCGCGCCATTTTACTCCCGCAACTAGCCAATTACCAGCAACATGTCCGTACCTGTGAAAATTCCACAACAAGTATGGCGGATGTCGGTTAATCGAATAAATCTATAGAAACTACCATTCAAATTAACGAATAAATGTTACCCAACAAACGAGAAAAACCGGATAATCTGCATATTGCAACTGAACTTGTATTTTTAATCCAAACATACCCATCGTTTCCATGAAAACTATCGCAATCATACCTGCCCGCATGGGTTCATCACGCTTTCCAGGCAAACCGATCGCAAAAATCCTTGGCCGCCCGATGATTGAGCATATTTATAAACGCGTTGCCATGAGTCCGTCATTAAGCGCCACCTATATTGCCACCTGCGATGAAGAAATCCGCCAAGCTGCGGAAAGTTTTGGCGCCCCTGTCATCATGACTGCCGATACGCACGAACGCGCCAGTGATCGCGTCGCCGAGGCCGTCACCCATGTTCCTGATGCGGAGCTGATTGTGATGGTGCAAGGCGATGAGCCGATGACACATCCTGATATGATTGATGCCGCCGTCGCGCCGTTTAAACAAGATCCTCGTCTGGGTTGCGTCAATTTAGTACGTAAAATCGACCATGAAGCGGATTATCTCGATGCCAACACCATCAAGGTGGTGATGAATATGAATAATGATGCCCTGTACATGTCACGCCGCCCCATCCCGACCTTAGCTAAAGCCGGCTTTACCGCTACTATTGCGTATAAGCAGGTCTGCATCATTCCATTTCGCCGTGACATGCTGTTTCAATACACAAATCTTGCACCCACGGTGCTTGAACAACTGGAATCAGTCGATATGTTGCGTCTGCTCGAACATGGTCTACAAGTTAAAATGGTGTATACGGAATTTAATACGCAAGCGGTTGATACTGAGGCCGATTTGGCGCGCGTTGAGAAACTGATGCAAAACGACCCCTTACTCTCCCGTTACTAGGAATAGCGCTATGTCACTCAAATCCAGGCTAAGTCAATCTGAATTAACCATAGGTTCCTGGGTCACGTTAGGACATCCATCCATTGCCGAGATCATGGCATCAGCCGGTTTTGACTGGCTGGTGCTGGACATGGAACACAGCGTGTTGGAATTGAGCGAAGTACAAGCCATCATCCAGGTTTTGGATGGCAAGCAATGCCCAGCCATTGTGCGCCTGACTTCCAATCATCCCGATCAAATCAAGCGCGTCATGGATGCTGGCGCTACCGGCATCATGGTGCCAATGATCAAATCTTCTGCCGATGCCAAAGCGGCCGTGGATAGCGTTTACTATCCACCGCGAGGACAGAGGGGTGTCGGTCTTGCGCGTGCGCAAGGTTACGGTGCAAGTTTCCAGACCTACCGGCAATGGCTGGAAGAAAACGCGGTGATTGTCGTGATGATCGAACATGTCGATGCCGTCAGGGCCATTGATCACATTCTGGCCGTTCCCGGCATCGACGCTTATATTATCGGTCCCTATGATTTATCCGGCTCAATGGGACGTCCCGGCGATCTCAATCACCCCGACGTGCAAGCAGCGATTGCGGAAGTTTTAGAAGCCGGCCGCCGTGCTCAAAAACCTGGTGGCATCCATGTTATCGAACCCGATCTGCAGGCGCTACAGCAACGCATTCAAGCCGGTTTTAATTTCCTCGGCTATGGATTGGATATCCGCATTCTCGATTCTATTTGCCGCACCCATTTACAAAGCATACGCACAACATTGAAGAACGCATGAAAACACTGGTTATTTCCACTTCCTCATTCGATATCGACAACAATCCACCGCTCCAGCATTTGCTGAAAAATGGCTTAAAAATCATTACCAACCCGCATCGCCGCAAACTGACCGAAGATGAAATTATCGCATTGCTGAAAGATGGCGCGATTGGACTAATCGCCGGTATCGAGCCGCTGACCGAGCGCGTATTCCAATCTGCCGGACATTTAAAAGTCATTTCGCGTTGCGGCACCGGATTGGACAGCGTCGATCTGGCCGCAGCAAAAAATCACGGCGTTACCGTTCTGAACACGCCCGAGGCGCCGGCACAAGCGGTTGCTGAACTTACTATGGGCTTGATGCTGGCTTTGCTGCGGCAAATTAATCCGATTCATCAAGCAGTGTGCAACGGTGAATGGCCGCGCACACAAGGCCGCCTACTCGCTGCGCAAACTGTCGGCATTATAGGACTGGGCCACATCGGCCGGCGCGTCGCACGTTTGTGCCAAGCATTTGAAGCCACTGTCATCGCGCATGACCCCTATGTCAATCAAGTACCAACCGATGTGACTTTAGTCCCTTTAGAGTCCTTGCTGGCCACTGCCGACATCATTAGCCTGCATTTACCCTATTCCGCGGACACGCATCATCTACTAAGTGCCAAAGCATTGACCGCCATGAAACCTGAAGCAATCGTTATCAATGCAGCACGCGGGGGATTGGTGGATGAGGATGCGCTTCTCGCAGCATTAAAATCGGGGAAAATCAGCGCTGCGGCATTGGATGCATTCGAACAGGAGCCTTATCACGGCCAATTAATCGAATGCGGCAACGCCATCCTGACCTCGCATATTGGATCGCTGGCACGGGAATCGCGTCAGCGCATGGAAATTGAAGCAGCGGAGAATTTGCTGCAAGGTTTAATCAAGACAGGTCTCATCAAATGATTGATCAAGTAATCGCTAACGAAAAAGTAATTGTATTTGGCGCCAGTGGTTTTCTAGGCAGCCATGTTGCCGACGCGTTGTCCGCCGCGGGATACCAGGTGCGGCTATTCGATCGCAGTCCATCACCGTACCTGAAGAGCAACCAGGAAATGATCGTCGGCGATAT
>CADEDJ010000011.1:46909-61056 GCA_902826055.1 uncultured Nitrosomonas sp.
ATCCTGCGCTATGGCTCACTGTATGGCCGGCGTTCCGATACACGCAACGGCATATATCGCATGCTGCACGAAGCCGTAGCGCAGCATTCCATCACCTACAAAGGCAGCGGCGAAGCCATGCGTGAATATATCCATGTGGAAGACGCTGCGCGTATGAGTGTGCAAGTACTGGCACCGGAATTTGCCAACCGGCATCTGATTCTGACAGGCCAGGAAAAAATGCGCATTAAAGATGTCATGACGATGATCTCGGAAATGCTGCCATGGCCCGTGGAATTGCGTTTCGACGAAGCCAATGCAATACATCACTATGAAATTACGCCCTATGCCTTTCAACCACGCATTGGCCGCAAGCTGGTGCTGAATGAACATGTCGATCTGGGACAAGGCTTGCTCGACTGCTTGCGAGAAATCCACCAGGATCTGCATCATGCCGATGAAAATAACGATGCCACCCCAGCAACTTCAGATAATCGGGCATGATTAATAATTGTGAAAAATTTTGACTGGCAAGCCATCATTTTTGACTTTGACGGCGTAATCGTAGAATCCGGAAAAATCAAAACACAGGCATTCGCGCAACTCTATCGTCCCTACGGCGAAGACATTGTCGAAAAAGTGGTGCAATTCCATACCCAGAACGGCGGCATGTCGCGTTACCGCAAATTCCGCCATTTCCAGCAACATTTTCTCAACCAACCACCACTGACAGAAACACAAGAAAAGGAGCTCGATATCCGTTTTTCCGAGCTCGTGGTTGAAGCCGTTATCGCCGCAGAAGCCGTCCCCGGCGCAATGGAGCTGATCCGCCAACAAGCCGAGAAGATTCCGTTATTCGTAGCTTCCGGCACGCCTGAAAATGAGCTTAAAGTTATTGTCGAACGCCGCGGTCTGACGCCGTACTTCAAAGAAATACGCGGCGCACCGGCGCTGAAACAAACCATTATCGCGGAAATTTTATCCACTTATGCACTCAAGCCCGAAACGGTACTGATGATCGGCGATGCCGTGGCGGATTACGAGGGTGCGCAAGTCAATAACACCGCTTTCCTCGGTCGCGTCCACCCCCATGACCCGAATCCCTTCCCAGCGCAGGTGAAAATCGTACCGGACTTACGTGGCTTGGTCGCTTAAACGCAAAATGGTCTCAATGCAGCGACACTATTTCCCCAATATCGAGCAGCTCAGCCAAAGTGTTGCGAAGTATGTTGAAAGCACACTGCAACACACACTCGCCCGCAAACCCCAAGCCACACTGGTCGTTCCCGGCGGCAATACGCCGCGCCATTACCTGCCCGCATTGGCAAAATGCCAATTACCCTGGGACCGCATCACCGTCACGTTGAGCGACGAACGCTGGGTCGATGCCAATAACGAACAATCCAACGAACGTCTGGTGAAACAACACCTGATAAGCCACCTTCCAGCAAGTACGCGTTTCGTCGGACTCAAAACCCAGCATGACAGTCCATTCGACGCCACCGATGAAATCCACCAGCGCCTGGATAAGCTGCCGCTGCCATTGAGCTTGACGGTATTAGGTTTGGGCGAAGACGGCCATATCGCTTCGCTGTTTCCAGGGGTGTATCCGGATTTACGTTCGACTCATCACTGCGTCGCCGTAGCTCCACCGATCGCACCATCGCTGCGGATTAGTCTATCGTTGGCAATGTTGGCAAAAAGTGAGCATATTGCGCTGGTTGTTACCGGGGAAAGTAAACGGCGATTGATGGAGCGGTTGAGTGACAATCCTGATCCGAAATTACCGATTGTTTGGTTATTGCAATGCACTCAATCGCCGGTTACGGTTTTTGAAGCAAATGTGTAAGAAACTAGCATTGTGATCAATTTCGAATCGCTAACGCAGCGCGCGTTCCAATATAAAATCCGCAGTCGTCATTTGCCCGGCCTTGATTGTAATTGGTTTAACCATGCTGTGGTAACCAATCACAGATGCCGACAGTTCGTATTTTCCGGGTGGCAATCGCCATGCGTAATGGCCATTATCATCGCTGACAATCGCAATTTCCGGAATTGCCGGTGCGGGTTCATCGAGTGACCGGGGGTGAACAAAAACACCGGCTACGGGGTGGCCTTGCCGATCGGTAATTCGTCCGGACACGCCTTCTTTATCTCCCTGGCCTAACTGCCCTCTATCTGTCACCGGGGTATCCTGATTGGCATAACTGCATACTGAGGTCGCAAGCAAAAGCATAACGGAAATAAAAGTTGTCCAATCGCTATTCGATATCATTGATGCCATCCTCTCAATTCCATTACTACACAAATCGTTAACTCGTTCTGATTCATTGGATAGGCGGAATTTTTACACCCCGCCTACCCGCTATGTTACGGAGCGTCCCGCCAAGCAATCAAATTATTCGACACTGCCTGGGTTATACGTGTTCCGTGGTTATGATCGCTGTGTGGTACAGAACCGTGTAAGCCATAAGCATGAATTGCATAGATACACGGGCCATTCGCGCAGAAACTGCTGCCAGCCGGCCGGTCTTGCCACACTGCACTGCCGCTCATTCCACCTGCCGTGTCATTCTTATAAAAAACTTGCCTTTCTTGCGTATCGCGAACCATATCCGCACTCATCCATTGCGATTGGGATGGTGATTTGTCGCCCGGATAACCGGCAATCACCGAGGGAAACCCCGTCAGACTTGCGGTCTGCCAAAAATGTCCGAACCAGCCAACGGTATTGCCCGCATTGGTGCTTAATTTAATGACGCCATAATCGAAGCGTTCATCCCCGCTAACCGTCCATCCGGTAACAGAATGCAACGTTCTGGCCGGAAAAGAGCCATATGGAGCAGAACCTGCATTGTAGCCGGGCCACACTCGAACATTGGTTTTCCAGCTACCTCCGCTACCGCCACTATGAACGCAATGGCCAGCGGTCAAAACTACATTGGGACCATAGAAAGTTCCAGTACAAAACCCACCGTCGAAAGTAACCAGCGCAACTGCGCGTGCCGGATAGGTATTACCGTAAGTCCGAAAGCGAGTATCTACTCCCAGCACGGACTCTATACCGGTTTCTTTTCCATTGACAGCCGGTTGCAAAGACTTAATCTCATCACGGGTCGGGATGACTCCCAATTGGGATCCTCCAACCATATCTTTGGTCATTATGCCAGTTCCTGCAAATCCATTTTCTCCCTGTGATGCTGCCAATGATTTTTTCCCAGAGCCTTGCAGCACGGAACCGTCGCTGGATACAGCAGTATGACTATCGTCGATAGCTTTTGCTGATGGCAAGTAAGCAATGAGTGTCAGTGAAAAAAGTACACCGCATACCGGCGACCATTTGTTTGTTTTCGCTATCATCATATTTCTCCTTTTCAGTTATAGTTTGTTTTGCACATTCGTAAAGAAAGAGCAGTTCCAAGGTTAATATGATCAGCTAAGATTCACTGTGAGAAAATTCACACTCCTCATATGATTCATTGATGTCTATGCGTGATTGCGAGACTGCCGGAATATTGCATTTCGAAGAAAACACAATTATCAAGTTATTGACTAATAGGAAACTTATTTTTATAAGATTACTGTTCTGGCTATTTCCCGATAGCCTGATGATTGTCAGTTCATTTTCACTGCAAGCTGCCGCCTCAATAGCTTCTTCAGCGGCTTCCTCAAGAATTTTTACCTGGCGCACGTTCAAGCACCAACTCGGCACGTTCTGCTTCCGGTAACATGAGCGCTTCAGAACGAAGCTTGTTCAATATTTCAGTTTTCATGAATGTCCTGTAGAAATTCAATCAGTGCCTATACTATCTACCTTCTTACCGGTCAATCAAAAAGTCCCATCAGATCGTTCCGCCATTCTCCAGCCATTCCCGGCAATCCGGAGTTAATGCGCGCTTGCAAGCGGCATCATAGAGTATCAGTTCATCGTCCGAGAGTATGTCGCGCCAACGATTATTGGTGCCTTTGTGCATAAAAGTTTCCGCCCCGCCTTTCCAGAACTGACCACCTCCAGGTGCATACAGTTCGCCTTGGCGTTTCATCTCAGCAAATGAAATGGCTTTAATGATGCTATCCCAAGCTTGCCCGGGCACATCGATCTCCAGGAATGCCGCCATACGGCGAACTTCGCGTTCGGTATCCGCAAGCATATCGGTGTAATGGAATAGCTGGATGTTTGGCAGATGACGGAAATTCCACCACGATTGCACATTAGCAAGATGCGACCAATACGGCCAGCCGTCGGTTTCCCATGCAAACGAACCACGGGTAATCCAGTTGCGCCAGAAGATATGGACATCATCCGGTGCGGGTGGCAACTCATCACCCACGCGCCCAGGGAGCATATTCATCAGCATCAGCAGCTCTTCCTTCATACCGGTATAGTGATTCCATAACGACATGAAGACGTCACGAGCATCACGGGCGATATAAAGATATTTGATCTTGTCGCTATAAGGCACGCCATCTAGCGGCAAATGTGTTTTGATAAAACGGCGGTGCTTTTGCGCCTTCAAACTGTTTAGAACCACTTCCAACGGGATGATACGCATATCCAGCCACGGCGACATTTCTGCAGGCGGCGCGGGAAAATTTCCATGCGGAAACAGCAAATGGGCGACAATTGCTTGCGTCCACGTAGTACCTGCCTTGTAAGACGTGGCGATAACGATGTCATCATCACGCGCTTGGAAATAATCCCAACGGGTACTGTCGAAGTGATGGTTTTGATAAATATGGGTACATTGCGGTAGGCTCGGCATCTTTTTTTACCTGGTATTAAAAGTTATTAACTTATTTTCATTAATCATCAGCCAATCAAATCATCCCTGCGGCACCATTCTAGGACGACGATTGTCATCAATGGCCACATAAGTCAGCACCGCTTCAGTCACTTTGATGCAGATTTCCTCGCCACCTTCGCGCACGCCGCGTTGCGCATATACTGTTACATTGACAGTAATCGAAGTACGTCCGACTTTGACGATATCCGCATAGAGGCTGACAAGATCGCCAACAAACACTGGTTGCTTAAATACAAAGGAATTGACCGCAACGGTTGCAACCCGGCCACATGCTCTCCGGATAGCGGGTATGCTACCGGCCATATCGACTTGTGACATGATCCAGCCGCCAAAAATATCGCCCGCGTAGTTGGTATCGGCTGGCATTGGCACAGTGCGCAAAATGGGTTGACCTTCCGGTAACGAAACATGAAGTAATGGATCATTAGGTATGTGAGGCATGACTATTTATCTTGTTAAGAAAATTTGATCAGAATGCGGTAGGTTTTTATCATGAAAAACCATCGTTATAATAATGCATTATCTGTGTCGTAAATTGAATTTTTCGATTCAAATTTTTCTGGTGCTTTGGTAAGAAACCTTTTATGAAATCATTATTTGATGCAGTCGAGAACTGCCTATTAACTTGTGAGATCGAAGAAAAACTCAGTTTGACGCAGCATATTGCAGAGGCCTGGCGCAATGGCCAACTATCGTTGCTAACCGGAAAAAAACCAAAACCTATCGGTGAGCCGGGGCGGCCTGCCAAGCCAGTTTTAGTAATGCCCGGCAATGTTCCTAAACGCCGCCTGGGAACTAAAGCCGGATTTATCGCTTTAATTCATGCGGTAACACATATCGAATTCAATGCCATCAATTTGGCGTGGGATGCAGTATATCGTTTTCGTGATATGCCGCAGCAGTTTTACAGCGACTGGGTGCAAGTCGCAATTGAGGAAGCCTATCACTTCCAGTTATTACGCCAACGCCTGCGTGACTTTGACTGTGATTACGGCGATTTGCCGGCGCATAATGGACTATGGGACATGGCCGTGCATACCGCTTTTGACCCGATGGTGCGTATGGCGCTAGTACCGCGGGTGCTGGAAGCCAGGGGTCTGGATGTAACACCTGGAATTATCAAAAGGCTACAACAAGCGGGTGATCAAAAAACAGTCACTATCCTGGAAATCATCTTACGTGACGAAATTGGACATGTCAGAATCGGATCGCACTGGTATAAATACTGCTGCGATCAACGCGGACTGGATTCCGAACAGACATTTCATCAATTGATCAAACAACATTTCAGCGGGCAGATTTGCGGACCTTTTTATTATGAGGCGAGGCGGAAAGCTGGGTTTACTACAATGGAATTAGCTACGCTTGAATGCTTGCAAACAGCTACACAGCATCCGGAAAACACAGCGCTCTGAAAAAAGATCGGCCGAATAACCCATCACACCAGCCGCTCAAACCGATAAAAGGCAAGCATCCCCATCAAATTTGGCAAGAAAGTAACCGGGTGATTATTCGGGCTCATCACTCTACGCTCAAGAATGCGTGCATTGCATTGACGGCACAGCGCTTCAAAATCACTCAACGTACACAGATGAATATTTGGCGTGTCATACCAATGATATGGCAAAGTTTCTGAAACAGGCATATGGCCGGTAATCACCTGCATACGGTTTTTCCAATAACCAAAATTAGGAAATGAAACAATACCTTCCTTACCAACCCGCAGCATTTCTTCAATGATACCCTCGGTATGCCGCATGGCCTGAAGGGTTTGAGACAAAATGACATAATCAAACGAATCCGATTCAAAGCTGGACAACCCTGCTTCCAGATCATTCTGGATCACATTAATGCCATTACAAAAGCAGCTATGCAGATTATCGTCGTCAATTTCCACACCATAGCCGAAAACATCGCGAGTATCACGTAAATAACGCAATAGTGAGCCATCACCACAACCCAGATCCAGAATTTTTGTGCCAGGTTTGATCCATTCGGCAATAGCCGCAAAATCGGGACGTAATTCAATGGGTGATGACATTATTGCAGTATCCATAACTAATTAATTATTTCAGTAAGTTAAACAATAATATTGTCCATATATGCACGCACAAGTTGATGGTAATGCAGATTCTCCATCAAAAAAGAATCATGACCGTGACTAGCGGCAATTTCTGCATAACTGACGTTAACTTTGTTATGCAGCAATGCTTTGACGATTTCACGCGAACGCTCCGGCGAAAAACGCCAATCAGACGTAAACGATACTACCAGGAAATTCGCCTTAGCAACCCGAAATGCTGCACTCAAATCGCCATTGTAAGCGGCGGCTGGATTGAAATAATCCAACGCTTTAGTCATTAACAAATAAGTATTGGCATCGAACAAATCAGCAAACTTGTCACCCTGATAGCGCAAATAAGATTCGATTTCAAATTCCACATCAAAACCGAATGATAACTCGCCTTTACGCAAACTGCGGCCAAACTTTGCCGCCATCGAATCATCGGAGAGATAAGTAATATGCCCCAACATCCGTGCCAACCGCAACCCACGTCTTGGCAACGTATCGTAGGCGTAATAATTCCCTCCATAAAAATCCTGATCGGTCATAATCGCCTGGCGAGCCACATCATTAAATGCGATATTTTGCGCTGTCAAATTTGCTGCCGCAGCGATTACCAGTGCATGACGAACTTTCTCCGGATAATCTAATGTCCACTGCAATGCCTGCATACCACCCAGACTGCCACCCACTATCGCAGCAAACTGTTCAATGCCCAGATGTTCTGCAAGCTGAGCTTGAGTTTCTACCCAATCTTCCACGGTAACTACAGGAAAACTCGCGCCGTAGTGCTTGCCGGTTTTGGTGTCTATGCTTGCTGGCCCAGTTGAACCATGACAACCACCCAAGTTATTAATACCAATGACAAAAAATCGATCAGTATCAATCGGCTTTGCGGGTCCCACCATATTGTCCCACCAACCAGTACTCTTCTCTTTTCCGCTATAGACCCCAGCCACGTGGTGATTTCCCGATAGTGCATGACAAATCAATACAGCGTTGGAGCGCGTAGCATTGAGTTGTCCATACGTTTCGTATACCAAATGATAGCAATCGATCACCGCGCCACTTTTCAAGTGTAATGGTTTATCAATTTGCACGTATTGTGGCGTTACAACACCTACTGACTTTGAATCTTGCATGTATTTAAGAGAAATCCAAAGAGACAACTAAATGGTTTATCAATCATTATATCGTCAAAAAACAAACACACACTAGTCATTCAATTTTGCCAGCAATGCAACCATCTTTTCTCGTTGATCTGCTTTGATGATCTTCTGTACCAATGGAATAATTTCCGGCAAATGGCTTTTTAATATCTGGTTCTTTACTGCTAACAGTTGTGCCGGATACATTGAAAACTGCTGTAAGCCAAATCCTAGCAGAAGCCTGGTGAATTGTTTGTCACCTGCCATTTCACCACAGACCGAAACGGGTATTTTGGCTCGATTAGCACTCTGTATGATATGCGAAACCAGCCAAATAATCGCGGGATGCATCGGATCATACAAATGTGCAACCGCGTCATCGATACGGTCCACTGCCAGCGTATATTGAATCAAATCATTCGTGCCAATAGACAAAAAATCGAGTTTACGCATGAAAAGATCCAGGCTTAATGCTGCCGCGGGTATCTCAATCATGCCACCCACATTAATCTGTTCATTAAAATGAAGTTTGTCATCGCGTAATGTTTGTTTCGCATAGTCAATAAGATGCAATGTCTGATCTATTTCTGCAGCGTGAGATAGCATCGGCAATAAAATGCGCACATCGCCATACTTGGAGGCACGCAAAATTGCGCGCAACTGGGTATGAAACATCTTCGGTTCAGCGAGGCTGAGGCGGATTGCACGTAAGCCCAGTGCCGGATTAGTTGCAACTTGTGTGCTACCTTTCAAATTCTTATCCGCACCTAGATCAAACGTACGTATTACCACAGGCTGTTTGTGCATTTTAACTGCAACCGTTCGATAAGCCTCGAATTGTTCTTCTTCCCCAGGCAAATCGTCACGATTTAGAAACAAGAATTCACTACGAAATAAGCCAATGCCAGTCGCACCACTTTCCACCACTTGCTCAATATCTTGCGGTAATTCGATATTGGCGTATAAATCGATAGGTGTACCATCCAGTGTCACCGCAACAATACTTTTAAGCCGTTTTAATTTCTTTTTTTCCAGCTCTAATTGCCCTTGCCGCAAGCGATACTCGTCAAGCACATACTTATCCGGATTTACAATGATAATTCCTTGATTTCCATCGACAATCAGACAATCATCCTCGATGATTAACTGATGTGCATGACGCAATGCCACAATGGAAGGAATATTAAGACTACGAGCAATGATGGCAGTATGCGATGTTTGACTGCCCAGATCCGTTAGAAACGCAACAAATTGATGTTGCTTATATTGCATCACATCAGCGGGACTTAGATCATGAGCAACCAAAATACTGTCGCCTGCACGTTTCGATGTAATAGGCAAATAACCGGGATGCCCTAACATCGCCTTGAGAACACGCTCAACCACTTGCACGACATCAGCTTTACGCTCACGTAAATAAGCATCCTCAATTTTTTCAAACTGTTCCAGCAACTCATGCATTTGCTGCGTTAGCGCCCACTCAGCGTTGCAATGCATCTGCGCAATCATGCTACGGGCAGCTTCAGATAGCGTAGGATCATCCAGAATCATCAAGTGCAAATCCAGAAATGCACTAAACTCAGCGCGTGCATGACCATCAATTACAGATTGATGCAATGTCTCAAACTCTTTGCGAACTGCCGCAAATGCGCTATCCAGCCGTGCAATCTCTTTATCGACCTGCTGCTTAGGGATCAAATAATGCATGACCTCTAGCGCAGCGGGTGTGACCAAATGCGCATGCCCTATCGCAATGCCTTCAGATACCCCAATACCTTGTAAGATAAAGCTCATTCGCCCTCGCCAAAATAGTCCTCAATCAATGCAACCAATGCCGCCATCGCTTCAACTTCGTCATCACCAGTCGTTTCGATCTGTATGCGCGAACCTTTGCTGGCCGCCAGCATCATAACGCCCATGATACTTTTTGCATTGACACGGCGGTTATTACGTGTCGCCCAAACCTCGCATTTGAACTGACTCGCCAGTTTTGTTAATTTTGCCGACGCACGCGCATGCAATCCCAGCTTATTGACGATTTCAACTTCTCTAGTTTGCATGACAAAATTCCGAATTAATCATTGATCTGTACCACACCGCCTTGGCCACCGCTTAATCCTTTTTCAATAACAACGGACAGCGGCTCATTACGATACGTTAATACGCGCACCAACATGGGCAAGTTAACGCCCGCAATGCATTCCACTTTGCCTGGCTGTACCAGCCGACTGGCAATGTTGCAAGGCGTTGCACCCAAAATATCACTGAGTATGAGCACACCATCGCCACTGTCCAATTGTTCAATGACTATACGTGCGCGGGATAGTAGAGTGTCAGGATTGTCATGAGTAAATACGCTTAAACATGCCAGTTGTGGCGGCTTTATACCAACCACGTGACTCGCACAACTGATTAAATGCTCCCCCAAATCTTCATGCGTTAACACTAGAATCCCTATCATCTTATTGTTTTTGTCCTGTGTTCGGATATGCGAAAAAATCGATTGGATGATTTTAGCATTGACATTACCTAAATTTCTTAGTGTTGTGGAGAATCAATTTAGAAATATTTAAAACCATCAGCGTCGTTCATGAACATCTTCACTGCTTTTTGAATTAAAACATGAGTAATCCTCTCACACTATTGTGAGTGTACTCTCTGGTTTTATTCGCCGGTATACTAACCTATTCTCTTGTTTCGATCGGAAACGATAACATGAAAAAAATTGATCGAATTCTGACTTTGCGTAAAGCTGTTGAAGCTATAACGCGAGGCGACTTTAACGCCAATATACCCTGTGGCAGTGACGAGATTGGCCAACTGGGAAAATCTCTCAAGAAATTGTCGTCACAATTGCAAAAACAATCGGACAAAACCCAATCCCTTTACAAGATATTGGTTGAATACAATTTCAATCTTCGTTTAATTGATGTTTTGAATCATATTTATGAATCCTTTCAGGATCACTTGCCCTATGACAGAATAAGTTTGGTTTTACTTGATGCCACTCAAAGCGAGCTTAAACTCCATTGGACACGCGCCAATTACAACAAACTCGAATTGGAAACGGGTTATTCAATTTCCATAGCAGATAACGATTTGGGGAAAATCCTTGATACTCATGACATGTTCATCATTGATGATCTCAGTATATATCTGCACCAGCAATCCGATTCCAATCTTGCCAAAGCAGCTTTCAAGGAAGGTATTCATTCCTGTTTGATCTGTCCTTTAATCGCGACGGGTAAGCTGATTGGGTTTATTTTCTTTTCTTGCCGCAAGAAAAATATTTACAAAAAATTACACAAGGATCTGTCTTTGCAGATCGCAAGTCACCTCGCTCTAATCATTGAAAAAACTTTGCTATACAAAAATGTAAAACTCAATAAGCAACTTATCGCACAAAAAAAATCATTGGAGCAACGCGTAACACACGATGCGTTGACCGGTTTATTTAACCGGCCGGCGATATTTGACATCTTACATAAACAAATCCTACGTGCCAAAAGAGGGGGGATTGGAATTGCGATTATCATGATTGATATTGATCACTTCAAAGCAATCAATGATAAATGCGGGCATCTGACTGGCGACGCAGTATTATGCGAAATTGCAGAACGCCTCTCCAAGTCTACCCGCTCGCATGAATACGTTGGACGCTATGGCGGTGAAGAATTTCTAGCGATTGTTTCACCTTATGATCAGGAAGGTGCAATACATGCAGCGGAACGGTTCCGCAATGCGGTGGCCTGTCAAGCAATCAATGCGGATAAACAGCGCATTCCTGTTACGATCAGTTTGGGTGTAGCTACAAGTAATGAGCAGGAATCACTGGACGAAAACCTGCTCTTGCAAAGAGCCGACGAAGCACTTTATTTAGCTAAACGAAAAGGCAGAAATCGAGTGGAGTTGTTCACTAGTAGTACTAAAAGTACCAAAAAAAGTATCGCCAATAACAAGAAAAGCAACAAGTTATCTATTCAGTCATCCAAGAACGATTAAACTTTGAGCATGGATAAATATAAAAGCGCCTGGAAATTGCCTAATCCCCAGGCGCTTATCCCCCCTGAACTAAATCGCGTGAAAATCCCAGTTAGTCAATGCCAATCCGGTACTCAGTGTCGCAAATTGCACTGCGGTTCCAGCACCATTACCATCGGCATCATATAGCACTGCACCTGTAGCGCTATTGTAGATAATGTAATCATTTCCATCCAGCGCCTGTGTACCAATTACAAATTGATCGGCAGGTATTTTATCGGGAGTAATCATGCTGGAAAACACCGTAAATATACTATTCTCCAGCTTGACGGTGTCATCGAACACGTTATAGTCGGTAATTGTATCAATCCGGCCACCTGTAATATGATCCACCGTTTTAAATTGAAAATAATCCTTACCCGTACCGCCCGTTAACGTATTATTACCTGCCGCACCATTGAGAATATCATCTCCTCCCCCTCCAATTAACTGATTTGATGCAGAATTCCCAACTATAGTATTAGCTATTCCGTTGCCGGTAGCATTAATCGCCGAGCTCGCAATCAAGGTAATATTTTCCACATTATCTGATAACACATAACTCACGCTACTATTGACTCTATCAATGCCCTCATTGAGATTTTCAACAATAATGTCACCCGCATTATCAATCGTATAAATATCATCACCCAACCCACCAATAAGCGTATCCGCTCCCGTAGCGCCATTGAGCAAATTCGCTGCTGCATTTCCAGTGATTGTGTTGGCCAAAACATTACCGGTACCATTAATGGCTGCAGTACCCGACAGTATCAAATGCTCGATATTGCTTTTCAGGGTATAGGTTATGCTACTGTTAACCGTATCGATACCGGCGTTGGCATTTTCAGTAATAGTGTCGCCTATATTATCGATAATATAAGTATCGTCACCCGTTCCGCCTCTTAGGGTATCTGCACCACTTAATCCATCCAATACATTCGCCGCAGAGTTGCCTAGCAAGATATTTGCCAGACCGTTACCAGTACCATTAATGATTGCAGTACCTGTTAACGTAAGGTCCTCAACATTATCAGGTAACGTATAAGTAAAACCACTGTTAATCTTATCGATGCCTTCATTCGAATTTTCGGTAACGGTATCATTCGTATTATCAACAAAATAAATGTCATTACCTAGCCCACCAATGGCAGTATCTGCACCGACACCGCCATTCAATGTATTGTTTGCTGCATTTCCAGTGATCACGTTAGCTAAAGCATTGCCATTGCCATTAATATTCGCTGTGCCTATTAAAGTAAGATTCTCAACTTGACCTGGTAAGGCGTAGGTCACACTACTCTTGACTGTATCGATACCCGCATTGAATTTTTCAGTGACGATATCGCCTGCAAGGTTGACAATATAACTATCATTGCCCAATCCACCCACTAAAGTATCAGCACCAATGCCACCATCCAATACGTTACTCTGTGAATCTCCCGTCAAACTGTCATTGTAACTACTACCGATCAAGTTATTGATGTTACTCAACACATCTGATCCTGCACCACCTGTATTCTGTGAGCCTGCCAGCGCTAAGGAGACCGTGATAGGGGCTGTCGAATACGCATAGGTAACGGTATCGTTTTCTCCTGTACCGGCAAAAACGTCATTTGCACTGGTATTAGCTAGCAACTGACCTGCATCAAATGCAGTAACTGCCAGCGTTAGAGTATCTTCAACAAAAAGTCCGTGAGTATCCGTTGCAGTTATTTCCAGCGCGTAAGTTCCATAATTACTAAAATTAGGTGTTCCCGTTAGTATTCCGGTCGTTTCATTGATTTGAATCCAGGCAGGCAAAGCCCCGCCACCCACGAGCGTAGCGCTAAAAATCAAAGAATCTTCATCGCTAAAAGACGCACCGGCATCGTAACTCCAGTTAGTCGTGTCATATTGCACTGCTTGATCAGCTAATGGCGTCAATAGAATCGGTGCTTGATTCTCGCCCGTCACAGCCACAGTCGAATCGCTGGTCAGGCTCTCAGGCGTGCCCTGGCCGTCGGTGTAACTGACCGTGACAGTGATTTGCGCGCCAACATCGGCTGCACTCAGCGTATAGCTGTCGTTTGTCGCGCCACTTATCGCCACATTGTCGCGCAACCATTGGTAACTGAATGCGCCCAATCC
>CADEDJ010000012.1:0-38799 GCA_902826055.1 uncultured Nitrosomonas sp.
TCTCTACCAAAGATAAAGACTATATTATTACTGTTTCTATCTGTAATTGGAATTAGACCGTATCCATAAAACCCGGCGCATCCGCCGTTGCTTCGATTTATCGGCGACACCATTTGCGCGGACCGGCAAAACCAACACCGAAGCCGGGTTGTTTGAATGGATCATTTCGGACTGCGGCTTGAACGATGCGATTGAAGCAGGCTTAGTAAAAACGCCGCGCATCGTGGTGCGCGACGATGCGTTGCCGAACGCCCAAAGTTATCGCAGCAAGTTGTATCACTTGTACCGCGAGACCGAAGTCAGTCAGGATTTGAACCGCCGGGCGGATGTGACCGATCCGCTGCCGGATCTGGTGTAAAAAGCGTATGCGATTCTGGCTTACGATTGGCGCGAGACGGCGCAAGCATGGGCGGATAGCGGTCATACCATTCCGCCGGTGCTGCTGACGGTGTGCAACCGCACCGAGACGGCAGCGCGCATCGAGAAATTTTTCAATGGCAGCGATTGCTTGATCAAAGGCACGCAAGCACCGGAGAAAACGCTGCGGGTGGATCGCGTGCTGGAAAAAGCCGAACGCGGCGAATCGGTGACCAAGGATGCCGACTATGAGGCGCGGCTGACGGCGATCATCGAAGCATCCGGCTTGCCGTCCGATAAAACGCAGGATTTGCTGAGTTTGAAGCAACAGGAACAATTGCGCGCGCTGGTCGATACCGTCGGCAAACGCGGACAACCGGGGCAGCAGTTGCAGAATGTCATTTCGGTGGCGATGCTGTCGGAAGGTTGGGATGCGGCGAATGTCACGCGTATCATGGGATTGCGTGCGTTTACCAGCCAGTTGCTGTGCGAGCAGGTGATCGGGCGCGGTTTGCGGCGCGTGGCGCACGATATGGATGAGCAGGGCTTGCTGCTGCCGGAGTACGTCAATATTTTCGGGGTGCCGCTGTCGATTTTTCAGGAGATCAGCGCGGACGGCGAGATCGAAGTACGGCCACCGAAACCGAGTGTGCGCGTCGAGGTGGAGCCGGATCGCAATCACCTGGAGATCCGTTGGCCGAATATTCAGCGCATCGATGCGGTGCTGAAGCCGGAGCTGGTGCTGGATTGGCAGAACGTTGAACCGCTCACACTCGATCCGATGCCAAACGCCGCTGAATGCTGAGATAGCGCCGTCGTTGACCGGTTTCGCCAATCTGGCGATGGCGTCGGAAATCGATCTGGAGCGGGCTCTGGACGACTTCCGTCTGCAAAACCTGATCTTCCGCGCTGCACGAAAGTTGTTTTTGCAGAACGCCGAAAGTTTCGGCGGCGATAAGCAGTTTCTGGCGGTGCAGTTGATCCGCATCGTCGAGCAATTCCTCAGCAGTGACAAATTGTATATTCCCAGCGTGTGGCATCAAGACGCGATGCGTAAGCAGATTTTATTTGCATTGAATATTGGATACCGTGGTCGGGCATGTGAACCGGTTTGTCCGGTTGCACAATACCGAGAAGCTCGAAGCCGTGTTCGATGAATTGCAACCGATCGGCTCCACGTCCCGCATGCGCTCGTGGTTGACCACCAAACCCTGCCGGGCGACGGTGCGGTCGCAGATCAGCCATGTGGTGTACGACAGCACGTGGGAGAAAGCCGTAGCGGATTTGTGCGAAAAAATGCCGCAGGTGGTGGCGTGGGCCAAGAACGATCATCTGGATTTTGTCATCCGCTATTTGTGGCGCGGTTCTTCGCGCAATTTCGTGCCAGATTATCTGATCCGGCTCGATAACGGCAAAACATTGGTGCTGGAAGTAAAGGGCGTCGATGACGAACGCAACCGGATCAAACGCGCGGCGATGGCGGTTTGGATCAAAACCATCAACGAGCAAGGCGGTTTCGGGCAGTGGTGCTTTGACGTGGTATTCGAACCTTCAAGAACGCGGGACGTGCTTTTAGAACACGCAAGTTAATCAGGTATGGTTAAATGCAGTTATAAAAGTTCATACGCGACGTGTGCAAGGTGGAAGATTCAATGTGTTTATTTTCTTACACAATAGTGGCGATCTTGGTTTGCTGTAGGCGATAGCCATAACCATAAATTGTCGAGATATCCCATTCCTTTTGAGAAGAGAAGCTGAGTTTATGGCGAATACGGCTGATATGCGTATCGACTGTGCGTGTATCGATTTCAGCAGCTAATCCCCAAATCTTTTCCAGCAAATGCACTCTTGATAATAGTTTATTTTGATTTTGAAATAGATAACAGACTAACGCGAATTCTTTTTGTGTGAGTTCAACGTGTTTACCTGCAACAATTATTGTTTGATTTTCGTGATCAATTTCATAAGATCCGAAATGTGGATTAGTGTTAGTAGTAGCGTGTTGTTCTTGACTGCGGCGAGCTAGCGATTCGATCCTGGCGAGTAGTTCAAAATATCGGGATGACTTAACGAAGTAATCGTCAGCGCCCATGTGCAGGACATTTACAACATCGGATTCACTGTTGCGTGCAGTGACGCAGATAATCGGAATATGCCAATTTAGCGAGTTCCGAACCCATTTCAGTACTTCCCCGGCAGTGCCGTCGGGCAGTATCCAGTCAATGATGAGTAAATCGAACTTCTCCTGCTTAAGTGCGCTCAAGAAAGCAGCAATCGTTCCAAAAAACTGGTATTGGTATTTTTCGGTGGATGAAAATAGAAGCTTATAGATAGATATCTGCGTAGCATCATCTTCTAATATTCCCAATCGCATAGTAAGAAAGTTCCTATAAATAAGAAATTGACAAATTACTAGCGGCATCTGAATGATTGACCTTTAACGGGCCGAAGAATTATTTGCCAATGCAAAAGTGCGAAAAAATTTCTCCTAGCAAATCATCTGCTGTGAATTTCCCGGTAATTGAAGATAAAACAGATTGTGCTAGTCTGAGTTCTTCAGCGAGAAGTTCCAATTGAAAGTTGTTTGCAATGAGTTTTTGTGCATTTTCTAAGTGTTTTCTGGTTTTTGTCAGAGCTTCCAGATGACGCTGTCTGGCCATGAAAATTCCTTCCCCGGCTTGATTGAATTGCCAGCCTGCAATTTCCAGTATTTTCCAGCGCAGCAATTCGATTCCTGCACCTGTTTTAGCGGATAAATGAATTTTGATGTTATTTTTTTCATCTTCCATGCGCGGATTTTCATTGAGTAAGTCAATTTTATTGAATACAGTAATTTGCGGTTTATCTGCTGGGATGTAAGTAAGTATTTGATCTTTGTTTTCAGACTGTTGCTGACTACTATCAATTAACCAGATGACCATGTTAGCGTTTTGAATGGCAGCATGAGTGCGTTCAATGCCTTTTTGCTCGACGATATCATTGGTTTGTCTCAAACCTGCTGTATCGATAATATGTATGGGTATGCCTTCGATAGCGATGGTGCGCTGGATGGTGTCACGTGTGGTGCCCGGAATTTCAGTGACGATGGCTGCGTCGTCTTCAACCAATTGATTTAATAAACTGGATTTGCCTACGTTGGGTGCACCCGCCAGTACGATTCTGATGCCTTCCTGCAGCAAGCTTCCTTGTCGGGCGGAAGCGAAGATTCGTTCAATTTGTGTATGGATATGATCCAACCTTTCTTTGATTTGTAATGCCTGCACGTTATCGATTTCTTCTTCTGGAAAATCAAGTGTGGCTTCTATGAGCATGCGCAGTGTGATCAATAAATCTATAAGCGCGTTAATTTTGGTAGAGAAATGTCCTTGCAAGGAATAAATGGCGCAACGGGCTGCCTCGTTTGTGTTTGCTGCAATAATATCAGCCACGCTTTCGGCTTGAATGAGATCAATTTTATTATTGAGATAAGCGCGCAGTGTGAATTCACCGGGTTGCGCCAGGCGGGCGCCTGCAGAAAGACATTCATTCAGCAACAAATTCATTACTGCAGGACCGCCATGACCCTGCAATTCGAGGACATCTTCACCAGTATATGAATCGGGTGCTGAAAAATAAAGTGCGATGCCTTGATCAATGATTTGACTTTGATGATCTAAAAATTGACACAAGTGGGCATGACGCGGTTTGGGAATTTTCCCGAGGATTGTTTGCGCTAATTTTGTTAAGTTTTTGCCGGAAATGCGAATGATACCAATGCCACCGCGACCGGGCGGTGTTGAAATTGCGGCAATGATATCAGGGTCTACCATAAATTTTGATGGTGCAACCATGAAATTGCTGATTATCCATCCTGCAGAATAACCAGCATTAATTGTTATTTTTTCCTTGGTTTTTTGCCAGTCGCGTTGCTTTTTACTTTAGCAGGAATTTTATTTTTTGTTCTAATTGCTGAAGAAGGAGTTGATTGTGAATTTTCACTTTGTTCATTACTCGTGTCGGCAATAACCACTTCATCGTTCTTGATTATTTCTTCGTTGTCAGTTACCGCAAGTTGCGTTTCGTTTGCAACTGGCTCGTCGGGCTTATTCTTTCTTTTCGTTTTAATATTACCCTTATTGGCTGATTCACTAGCTTTATTTTCGTACATGCGGGTTATTTGCCACTGTTGCGCGATAGAAAGAATGTTATTGCAAAGTGAATAAAGTACTAATCCAGCTGGGAAAAAGAAAAAGAAAACACTGAATGCAATAGGCATAATCTGCATTACTTTTGCTTGAATCGGATCTGCAGGCGTCGGACTAAGCTTGGATTGAATCCACATTGATATGCCCATTATCACCGGCAGTACATAATAGGGATCTGGCACCGACATGTCGGTAATCCATAGCGCTAGCGGCGCATAACGCAGTTCAACGGCTGCCATCAAAGTCCAGAATAGTGCAATGAATACCGGAATTTGAACCAAAATTGGTAAACAACCTCCCATTGGATTAATTTTTTCTTGTTTATAAAACTCCATCATGGCCTGATGCATTCGCTGCCGATCGCTGGCATATTGCTCGCGTATTCGTTGCAGCTTAGGAGTGACAAGTCGCAACTTTGCCATTGAGCGATACCCGGCAGCGGATAATGGGAAAAATATGAGTTTGACAGTGAATGTTAAAAGAATAATTGCTATGCCCCAATTATCTACCCATGAATGGTAAAAAGAAAGCAGCCAAAACAATGGCTTGGCAAGTACTGTCAACCATCCATAATCCACGGTTAATTCCAGACCTGGCGACAATTCTGCTAATTTATCCTGTTCTTGCGGACCTGCATAAAAAGGCATGGTGACATTTTTGGTTTGACTAGGCTCTATTGCGCCGATCGGTGCAATAATACCAGCGGTATATTGATTGTGAGCTAGGCGTTTTGCATAGTATTCGCGAGGAGTTTGTTGTGGGGGAAGCCAGGCGGTTAGAAAATAGTGTTCTAACATAGCAATCCAGCCATTATCTGCATTGGCTGGATATTCAGCTTTATTTTTATCCAAATCGGAAAATTTTATTTTTAGGAATTTGTCTTCTTCCGTATACATCGCGGGTCCTGTATAGGAATGAATCAAAGTACTGGATCCTGTAGGTTCGTTTGCATCCCGCAGCATTTGGAAATAAGAAAATGGAATTATTGCCGTTTCACCGTTATTCGTGATTTCAAATTCGACATCGATAACATAACTGCCTCGATGGAAGGTATAAATCTTTGCAACTTGCAAATTATCTGATTCGGGGGCTATTAAACGTACTACAATCTTATCTTGCCCTGGCTCCAGTTCGTAATTGCCATTTTGTGTGGGATCTAGTGTGTATTTTGTTTTATGGCTAGGTAGTCCGTCTCCAATTAACCCAGATTGTGCGACTTGAAATCGTGCAGTTTTATCTAGCAGCAGCTCGTAGGGTTTATCTTTATCTTCCCGAGAGGGATGCTTCAATAAACCCAGCTGACGTATATCGCCTCCCGCTGTATCAATTTCGGCAACAACCATATCTGTTGTAACTTTAATTTTTTCACCTGTGCTAAATAGATTAGGTGTTACCGATGGACTGCTGCCTTCGATTGCTGAAGAGTTACCGATGGATTCCTCCGTTGAAGAAGTTAAACCATCTCCTGGCACTGGTAGAGGATCATGACGTTGATTGGAAGAGTCAGCAGTAACCCCCGGTTTTACTTGTGATGCAGGTGGATATATTTCTTTTTGCCACGCATCCCATAAGAATAGTAAAGAGGTGGAGAAAATGATAATAAGTAAAAGTCTTTTTGTTTCCATTATTTATCTGATCAGGTTGATTGGTTCTGATACTAATTAGTAGATAGTAGAAGAATATTTGGTAGTATTTTTAACTCAGTGTATGGTTATATTTTTATATTTAGATAAGCGCAATTGGTTGATAGCTTGAAATTGAGAGAACGAGTTGTATGCGGTTAACGAAGCTAAATTACTAATTTTTACGGTACTGGTTCGTATCCACCCTTGTTCCAGGGGTTACATCGTATTATGCGCCAGATGCTTAATCGCGTTCCATGTAGAAATCCATATTTTTCATATGCTTCAAGCGCATATTGTGAACAAGTAGGGCTAAAGCGACACGAACTTCCTAGAAAAGGACTTACGCAGTACTGATAGAATTTAATGAAAATAATTAATAATCGTGACATTGCTGTAATTTAAACATCAATAACTTAGTTTCAGTAATTAATTGTTCCGATTCATATTTGGCAACAGAACGGCGCACTCTTATTACCCAATCCATTTTATTTAGATGCCCATACTCATTATGGCGGTTTTTACGAAATGTTTCACGGAGTATTCTTTTAATCCAATTACGTTTGATTGCATGTTTTTCAATCTTCTTCGAGATAATTAGGCCTATTCGTGCGTGTGCAAGTCCGTTTGGTTTGGCATAAATTTGGATTAGCTCTCCACTCGCGTGATATTTCAAACTAATTACTGCTGCAAACTCATTTGCTTTGCGTAGTCTACAATTTTTGGGAAGGCAGTGAATTTCAGTAAATTTAATAATAAAGAAACATTAATTTAAAATTAAACACTCAAGCGAGCGCGACCTTTGGCACGACGTGCTCGAATTACTGCTGCACCTCCTCGGGTTCTCATGCGCACAAGAAATCCATGGGTACGTTTTCTTCTAATAACTGAAGGTTGATAAGTTCGTTTCATACTTTTTCTCTAGCTTTATTTAATCAATAGAACCGCATATTACAGCGTGTTAAGGCGGTGATGTCAATACAAATTTTTAAATTTAATAAATGGGGAAATTGGGGGAGTGTATTTTTAAATATGCGTATGTATGATTTCAAAAATAAGAGATTAATTCCGTGCTTGTTATTAGTGCATTTGTACTAATAAGTGAATGGCATTCATCCTAATGATCTTGTGACATACTTCTCTATCAGGCGTTGATGCGGAGATATAGAATGCAGAAAATTTGATTTATTTAAACAGACTCATTTGAATGATTATTTAATAATCAGTTATTTTGTTGATCGAGATGTTTAGTATGTGAAATCTCGCTTACAAAGGATAATAATCTTGAAGGAACCAAGATTACTGTTCTTAAAAATGAGGAGATTTAGAGTTTCAATAACGTATAAGGATGGAAAATATGGCAATTGCAACTGAAGTTTCTAACAATCGAAATCAGGATCGCCGGCAAAGCATGCCATTCTTTTGCGTTTTTCATGTAGGGATTAAAAGTGGAAAGAGAATGGGTGAGCGAAGAATGGGGGAGCGCGGAGAAACCGGATACGTTGATTATTATTCCTATCATCTAATGCTCTGTGCGGTTTCAATTTTGTTGTTAAGTGCATTAGATGCTTTTCTTACACTTAATATTCTGGCAAACGGTGGCGAAGAACTGAACTGGTTAATGGCAATACTGATTGAAGATAGTATACAAAAGTTTGTCGTTTTTAAGCTAGCGCTAACAGCATTGGCGATAACATTACTTGTTATCCACCACAATGTTCGATTGGTGAAAACAATACGCGTTAGGCACATTAAATATGCTATTTTTTTAGGTTATAGTGTGCTTATCATTTATGAGTTTCACCTGCTCGAGTTAGCAGCGACCACTATTTATTAATAATCTTATCAGCATATTACAGCCGATAATCATAAAATAACTTGTCGGATAAGCATTACCGGGCAACAATATTTCTTTTACTTGTGTTGCTGTAGAGGGATAAAGTAACTAGCAACGTTTCTTAGATCATCTAACACCAGTGTGCCAGCAGCCAATTGCAAGCGCAGATAGGCGAGCAGATAGTCGTATCTTGCTTGGGCTAGGTCACGGCGAGCTGTATGTAATTGTTGTTGTGCGTCCAAGAGATTAAGATTGATTCTTATGCCACCCCGAATACTTTTTTCTGTTGCCGCAATCAGCAACTCAGCTGATTTGACTGCTAATTCGAGAGATTCAATTTTTTTTACGCCACTTAAGAGTAAATTATATTGTTTACGTAATTCGACAATTACTTTATCGGTAATAGCGTCTAAGTCAGCTGCTGCACGCGCATGATTAGCTTTTGCCTGTGCTGCGATCGCATTGACACGGCCACCCGTATATAGTGGAAAATTGACTTCGATGCCGATTGTACCCAGGCTGACATCACGATCAGCGGTAATAAACGATCCCGCTTTATTGCGCGTTAAACTACCAACGAGATCGACGCGGGGAGCATGTCCGGCATGGCTTCTTCTGATTTCTTCCTTTCCAGATGCTACTGTATGGCGTTGCGTGACCAATTCGGCGTTGCGATCCAGTGCTAAAGCATGCCAGCTGTCATAATCCTGCAAGTGAATGGAGCGAGAACTGAATGTATCAGCTAGGCGATCCAACTGGTTGATTTTTTGTCCGATGATTGATTCAAGCTTGAGTTGAGCAACTTGCAAGACATCTTTTGCCTCGATCACGCGTGCTTGTGCGATAGCATGTTTCGATTGTGTTTCAAGCACATCTGTAGTTGTGCCCTCGCCTTTTTGTAGCATACGCTCATTAATCCGTTTCAGCTCTTCAAGTGAGTTGAGTTGCGTTTCTGCTAACCTGACATGCTCTTGCGCGAGCAATGTTTCGACATAAGCTTCCACCAAGCGTACAACGAGTTGCTGGCTGCGCCCGGTAAACTTGGCACGACTGGAATCTGCCTCTGCTTTTCCTTTGCGGTAACCTGCAATTGCTTCCATATTGATCAAAGGCTGACGCAGCGTTAAGGTACTTATTTGGCTGTCAAATGTTAGGGGTTCAGTAGTTATGATTCCGCCCCTCAGATTGTTAGGCTGCGTTATTGTTCCAGAGCTTGTACTTTGTGAATGGGTAATCGACAAATTCGGGAGCAAACTTGCAAGACCGATGGCTTCAGCTTGTTGTCCAGCTTCATTTTCATGAAAAGCGGCGCGATAAATAGGATCATGATGCAATGCAGCTTCGTATGCATCAAGCAAACTCATGGCCCATGCATGGTTAATTGAGCCAAACAGAATAATGCAGCTTAAAACAGTAAGCGTTTTATGCATCAATGACATAACGGTTATTCTTCGCTCATGGACGAATGGACGCGATCCAGTATTGGTTTGAATAAATAACTCATCAATGATCGCTCGCCTGTTTTGATAAATACTTCCACCGGCATACCCGCCCTAATTTGCTGATCAAATAATTTTTTCATACCTTCCGGTGTCACTTTTGCCTTGATAGTGTAATAAGGAAGCCCAGTGCGCTCATCGGTTAAACGATCTGCAGATACTTGAGTGACAATACCCGGAATATTGGGTGTTTTCTTTTGATTAAGTGCAGAAAAGATCAAATCAACCTGGAGATCGATATGTACGCGGTCAATCAAGTGTACAGGTACTTGTCCCGTAATAATTAGCATATCGTCGCGCGGAACGATGTCCATCAACTTAAATCCCGGTCCTATAATACCCCCGACAGTAAATACATTCATGCCCACCACGGTACCAGCGACAGGTGCTTTAACTTCAATGTTAGCCAATTCAAAATCTTGTCCGTACAAGCGACTGCTCAGGGCCTCAGTTTCTCGTTGCACATCAGATAGCTTTTGCCGTACTTCTTTTTGATTCTCTTCAAGTCGGTGAATGCGGCGTTGTTCCGATTCCGCGATTTGACGCTGAATGCGACCGATATTACCGGTATCGGCAGAAATTTCTCCCAAGAGTTGGGTGTAAGTACGTTCGACATCAAGTACACGATTGCGAGGAACAAAACCATCTTTTGATAGATCGCGTAGATTGACAAGTTGTTCTTCAAGGAATTTTAGTTGTTGATTCTTGCTGACCTTGGATGCTTTAAGTCCGCGTATCTGCATTTTTAAACCGGCGGTAATTTCATCAAGGGCGGCTATTTCATGGCGTAGCGCGGATTTTCTGGATGTGAACAATTGATTTTGTATAATAATATTGTTGGCGATACGCGGATCACTTTGCTGTGATAATAAATCTTCAGGAAAGGCAATGGTATCTTTACCGTCACGTTCCGCCAGTAAGCGTGCTTCGATAGCACGCGCCGCAAAGAGCTGGCTTCGAGTTATCTCGGCCTGTGCTTTGATCTGGACATCATTCATACGTACCAGTACTTGACCCAATTCGACTTGATCGCCTTCTTTAACCAAAATGCTATCAATAATACCGCCGGTTTGATGCTGAACCGCTTGCAGGTGGCTAGCCACTGCTACTGTGCCTGTGATCGGAACGCCTTTGTCAAGCGGAGCGAAAGATGCCCACAGGATAAACCCCCCGAAACCGGCTAAAACAATCCACCAACCTAAACGAGTATGCACGGTTTCATCCGTTTCTACTCGGCTAGAATGGTCGATTGCAACGTTATCAATGACTATTTCTTTATCTTTTGCGACAAGCTTCATTATTCTTCCTGTTTACGAGTCGGTGTCTCTTAATTCGTAATATCACAATTTAGTTTCTGAACCTGCTGCGTTGGCAGTTTGGCCTGCTTGATCTTGAGCGGTTTGCTTATTCGCTTCTTGTTGTGACTGCAAAGATTTTTGCAGTTGCTGTTGCTGTTTTGAGAGTTTTTCGATAACTTGATTGGTCGGGCCAAACATTTTCGCTACACCGTCCTGTAATAATAACAACTTAGTGGTTACACTAATAATACTGGTGCGATGTGTAATGAGGACAATAGTTTTGCCACGTTTTTTTAGATCAATCAATGCAGCCAATAATGCTTGTTCACCTACATCGTCCAGATTTGAATTGGGTTCATCGAGAACAATTAATGACGGATCATCGTACATAGTACGCGCTAAGCCAAGGCGCTGTTTCTGTCCACCCGATAAGCCTGCACCGCCATCACCGAGCGGTGTGTCGTAGCCTTCCGGCATGTTCAGAATCATTTCATGCACGCCTGCACGCTTAGCAGCCAGAATGACTTTCTCAGCATCGATTTCTCCAAAGCGTGCGATATTTTCTGAAACAGTGCCGGCAAATAATTCGATATCTTGCGGTAGATAGCCAATATGGGGTCCCAACTCATCTTTATTCCAAAGATAAACATCAGCACCATCAAGTCTTACTTTTCCGGCTGTCGCTGGCCATACACCGACTAGTAAGCGTGCAAGTGTGGATTTTCCCGAGCCGCTGGGGCCGATGATACCGAGTACCTCACCGGCTCCTAGCGAGAAATTTAACCCTTTGATCACCGGAACTTTTCCGCCAGGCGGTATGGCAGTGACATTTTCAACATTAATTGTGCCTTTAGGTTTGGGTAAAGCCATGCCTGCTTCGCGGGCAGGATTTTGCTCGAGCAGTTTGGTTAAGCGCTCATAGGCGCTTCGCGTGCTGCCGATTTGTTTCCATACGCTGATCAGCAACTGAACAGGTGCGATGGCTCTGCCTAATAAAATTGAACCGGCAATCATCATTCCGGGCGTAATGCTGTTTTCCAACACCAGTAAGGCACCTAGCCCCAGCATCAGTGATTGTAATGCAACTGTAAACGATTTGGACAATGCAGTAACAATGCCAGACTTTTCGCTGGCTTCGGCCTGCAGATTCAGAAAACGGCTATGCAATTTATACCAGCGGGATTGTATATTGGGCAGCATACCCATCGCTTCGATTACTTCGGCGTTACGTAGATTATTGGAGGCTATATTGGTAGAGGCAATAGCCATTGTATTGGCGTCAGCGAGGGGTTTATGTGACACTTTTTCATTGATATACGCCAGTGTAATTAAGATCGAGGTACCGCATAAGGCAAATACCCCTAAAATGGGGTGAAACATGAAAATTACGATTAAAAAAATCGGAAACCACGGAGCATCAAAAAAAGCGAAAAGCGCATTACCGGTTAAAAATTGCCGCAGATTAGTGAGATCTTTTAGAGCTTGCCCGGCATTACCGTCCCCTTGTTTAAGACTTTGCTCAAAAGCGGCAGTGTAGACACGTTTATTCAATTTCATATCAAGCTGAGCACCCACTCGAATGAGTACAAAACTACGTACATATTCCAATGCACCCATAAAAATATAAGCGCCCAGCATGATCAATGTCAGCATTAACAATGTCATTTCATTGCGACTGGTAAGCACACTATCATAGAGTTGCAACATATAGATGGCGGGCATCAACATCAGCATGTTAATGACTGCGCTGAAAACACCAATATTGCGGAAAGTGCGTTTAAAACTGGCTAATACTTGCGCAACTTCATTTTGTGGAGCTTTAAATTTGAATTTCATCTATGAAATGATAGAAAAATTGTATATGGGTAAGAAAGTGAATTGTCAGTAATTACAGTATGTTGAGTTGGTAATTGTAATTTTTGTTTATTGGTTTTAACTAGATATATCTTCCACGGTTAACTTAAATGGTCGCGGAGAAAAGCCTAAGTCCTGTCTTGCCGCTGAATTATCAAATATCAAATCTTGATTCATTCTTTCTGCCATCGCTGCAGTCCAATGACGATAACGGGGTAATGGCTGCAAACATGTTATTGCTATGCGAAAAAGCCACATGGGTATAGTCAATAGCCGAGGTGAGCGATCAAGTACTGTAAATATGCGTTTCACCATTTCACAATACGCTAGTGTTTCTCCACCTGTTAAGTTATAAGAGCAATTTGTCAAATTTACAGCATTTAATGCATAACAGCATGCTGAAGCAACATCTTCAGCATGAATGGGTTGCCGTAATCCCTGCGCTGATCCGAAAATCGGGAAGAACCCAAATCGACGGATAAATTGTGCGATTTCTGTAATATTTATATCACGACCATATCCATATATCAGAGTGGGACGCAAAATAATCCATTCTATCTTGTGAGAAGTTGCCCATGTTTGCACGAGTTCCTCACCTTTAATCAATTGAAGTGCAATCTTTCTTTCATGGGGGTCGAATGAATTATTCTTGGTGAATCGGCTAGTAGAAGATAATACAACAATTCGTTGAATGCCATAAGCCAATAAAAGATCAAAATGGTCGTGTAATATCCAAATTGGAGCAGCGCATATCCACAAAGGGATATTGTGTTTTACTGCATTTATTTTTACTGTTTGATGGCTAATCAACTGCTGCCATATAATTTGCGAATGAGTTTGTGTTACAGGGTGACGAGAGAAAGCAATAATAGGTCTTTGTTCTTTTAGTAATTTTCTCAGTATGCACTCACCCACTAAACTGGTTGCACCCAATACGCCTATTTGTTGTTTATCCATGCTTAAACTTTATCATCTGGTAACATTTGCGGAGAGTATAAACCATGACTGTAGCAGCGAAACGAAGCCATACACCTGAGGTAACCAATACCATTAATGCCCCCGGATATTGCTGGCGGAAGAATTTGCGATAAAAACGCAGCATGCCCTTGTGTTTGTGCCACGCGACAAAGAATGGCCGGGCGTGACTGCAAGTCCCTTGAAAATGGGTAACCGATGCATCAGGTACAAAAAAAATCTTCCAGTTTTTCAGTTTAAAACGCATACACCAATCGAGATCTTCACAGTGTAAAAAATAACCCTCATCCCACAAACCTACATCATCAATGGCTTTACGCCGTACCAGCATGAGTGCTCCTGATATTGCTTCGACTTCGGAAGATGCGCGGGGTAACGGTTGTTTGTCCAGATGAAAATCAAAAAACAGTTGTGGTGCGTATTTTTCCAAATGATATAAGCTGAAGGCACGTACAAACGCCCGCCAAGGTGTTGGAATGGCGCGCCGTGCGCCGCCTTGTTCGGAGCCATCTGGATTGACCAGATAACCACCGACCATGCCGATGGATAGGTCTGATTCCATGGTTTGCATCATCCGCTGTAGTGAATCCTCACCTAAGATGCAGTCGGGATTCAGAAAAAGGGTATATGCGTGTGTTGATGCTGCAATACCTATATTGCAACCGGCAGCAAAGCCAGAATTTTTTTCATTAATAATTATTTGTAGGCGAGTCTCTTTAGGAAAACAATGTCTTAGCTCTTCTATACTGAAGTCTGTCGATGCATTATCAATTACTATGACGCTCTGTGCTTGTTCCAGGGCGGCGCGAACGCATTGAGTCAACAATAAACCTGCATTGTGATTTACGACCAATACAGACACAGGTTGTAGATGACATATTTCAGAGTTCATTGAAATTTTTCTAACGGAATTTATAGTTTTCCCATCTGCTTGTGCAATCCATCTTTTAAGCCTTTTAGCATCATACGTAAATTGGCTAGACGATTAGGGGAAAAAATAGTGAAAAAAAATATAAAGCAGAGTGTGCGTAATTTATCGGCTCGCTTCCATGCTACCGGCATATAAGGCCGCTGCCACAGTGAAACGCTATTTCTGAACATGTAGTAATAACGGAAAGGTTGATGAAAAGGAATGGAACGCCAGCGCCCCCACCAGATACGCATTTGCCTGTCTCCCAAGGCGTGCTGCATGAAGGCATGACAAACGCCATACATTTCAAATCCTTTGGATTTGGCACGGAAGCACCACTCGGTATCAATGTGATCAATAAACAGATCTTCATCCATATCACCAATCTGATTTAGTGATTTTAGGGAGATTAATGATCCTGATGATATTAGAAAATCGGTTTGCACATAATCGGTGGTATCGTCACAAACTAATCGTGTCAGCCCAAACTGATTAATGCGAACAAACTGTGATAATTGCGCAGTTGCAAGGTCGAGATAGCGGGGCCCAACAACACAAACTGCTTTTTCCTGGCCTTCAAGATACACAAAGACACCATAGAGCTTGTCCAACATATCGGATTCAGGAATGCTGTCATGATCCAGCAGCAGAACAAAAGTCGCGTTTAGGCTACGAGCAATTGATATTCCAACGTTATAAGCCTTACCGACACCATAATTGTGT
This sequence comes from uncultured Nitrosomonas sp., assembly GCA_902826055.1. Classification (GTDB taxonomy): domain Bacteria; phylum Pseudomonadota; class Gammaproteobacteria; order Burkholderiales; family Nitrosomonadaceae; genus Nitrosomonas. The sequence continues at coordinate 15,260 of CADEDJ010000012.1, forward strand.
TCCAATGCTATCAAGTTGATCTTGTTATATTCTTTTGTTTTTAAGGAGCGAATAATATCGGCAATGTCAGTATTGGAGGCATTATCAACTATGACGATAGTTTTGACTTGAGGCAGTAATTGGTTAAGACTTGCTAAAAGTGTTTCTCTGACAGGGTTGTAAGTAACAATGATAGGTATAACATCAGCATAAATTTTATCCAAAGCTTACGATCCGCAATTAAATTAAATATCGGTTAACCGTAACTTATTTAGACTTTTTGCATTTTATTGCGGGCTAGCCTAAGTAAAACGATATCCATGGGTACAGATTTTAGATTGTATATTTAGCTACTCAGAGTTTCTACTCTTGGGGGAGTTGCTAACGAAAAATCTTCTTGCTCCAGTGTTAGATTCGGGTTGTAGGCGGGGTCATTAAATAACAAATCTCCCCAGCGCAATTTCATATACTGTGTTTCTTTTGCAAAGCGAGCTTGCTTTTCCGGTGTATTGTCATAACCGCGGCTTGCGGATTCATGGTGATAAAGTTCGGCATATGGCGTCCAAATATTGTGGTAGCCGGCGTCTTGCACGCGAAGACAAAAATCGACATCGTTGAATGCTATCGGTAAATTCATTTCATCTAATCCACCGACTTGTTCATAGATAGATTTTTTTATTACCAGGCAGGCAGCGCTCACGGCGGAGAAGGAACTGATAAGATGCGTACGACCGAAGTAACCATGGCGAGATTTGGGAAAGTGATAATGTGCATGACCAGCCACACGATCCGCTCCTAGCCCCAAAATAATGCCTGCATGTTGCAGCGTGTTATCAGGATAAAGAAGTTTTGCACCAACGGCACCCACATCAGGTTGCAATGCAATAGCGACCATTTCGGACAACCAGTCTGGAGAAATGATCTCAAGATCATTATTAAGTAGCCCAATCAATTCTCCTGACGCTGCATGTACCGCATTATTATTCAGGGCAGAAAAATTGAAAGGGCGGTCATCTCTGATGACCCGCACTCGTCCCTCAGACGTCAATTGATGCAAATATCGCAAAGTGGCCGGATCATTCGAGTCATTATCGATGATCAGTATTTCATAATTTTGGTAAGTAGTCTTTTCAATAATGCTAGTGATACATTGACGAATGAGTTGTAACCCATTTCTGGTAGGAATGATCAGGCTAACTCTTGGTTGTGATTCGGGTAAGGAATAGTGGATGCGGTAACCAAACGCCGTGGACACTGCGTGCGCATCGATTTTTTTACGTTTAAAATGATCATTGAGCGCTTTCTCTCCTGCCAGCACAGCGTACGGCTTTAAATTTGAAGAAAGCGCCGTACTGCTGTCATGTATTCTCCAATGATAGAGTATTCGTGGGATATGCCATATCTGCTCGGGAGAAATCAATTCCGTACAGCGCAAAGCGAGATCATAATCTTGTGAACCCTCAAAACCTACTCTGAAGCCACCGGCTTTCTTTACCAGACTGGTACGATACACGCCGAGATGCGAGATAAGGTTTTGTGAGTAAAACAGTGCCTTATTCCAGTTACATTTAAAGTAAGGAGAAAGTCTATTTCCTTTAGCATCTATCTTATCTTCATCCGAGTAAATCAATTCCACATTACTTTTTTTCTGTAGAGCTTCCACTACCCAGAATAAAGCATGCTCACTCAATAGATCATCGTGATCCAATAGTGCGATCCATTCTCCATGCGCAATTTCCAGTGCGCTATTGGAAGCTGCTGATATATGGCCATTTTCCTCGCGATATACTACTTTAATACGGGTATCTTGCGTTTTATAGCGCTCCAGAATGGGGCGAGTGGTAGTGTCAGTCGAAGCATCGTCAGCAATGCAAAGTTCCCAGTGCGGATAGATTTGTTTGCGTACCGATTCAATCGATTGGATTAACCATTCTGGATTTGAGTTGTACGTGGGCATTACTATTGAAATCATTGGCTGATACGGAAAGCTTTGTATGTGAACGCGCATTGCCGTGCGCAATTTATCGTTCATAGTATCGTAATGACGAATCCATTCTTGATAATTAAAAAATTGGATGATTTTGTTGAGTAATGGTTTTACACCTTCTTGTTGCAAAATAGCGTAGATTCTTTTGATTAACCCTCTTAGGTTGCTGTGGTATTTTAAGGTGTATTGAATTTTCTGCCATAGTGACCAGAATTGCTTTCTCTTCAGGCCTAACCATCGTAGCGGGCCGGTGATTTGCCAACTGGTTGAGAGGAAGATTTCGTGCAGTGTTTTTTCATGATCGGATAGCTGCTTGCACTGATGATCAATGTGCAATTGTTGATCTTTTAATTGTTGTTCTTGATTGTTTATGTGTATTCCTAGATTTCTTAACTGCGCTTCTTGATTTTTTAACAGTTGTTCGCAGTTTTGAGATTGTTCCTCTAGATTTCTTAATTGTTGCTCTTGGTTTCTGATGTGTTGTTGTTGCTCCTTGATTTGTTGCTCATTCATTCGATTCTGACGGACAGTTGACATTAACTGGAGGAGCTGATCTTTTTGTAAACGAGGAAGCCATTTGTTAAAAATTATCAAACTGGCCTTTTCGGCTTTTCGCGCATCCGCATTGACACCAAAACCAGACTGCCGGGTAATGCGGTAAGCCGCACTTAACCTGTCAATGAAAAGAAAATCTGTGAATGTTGATGCTTGCAGCCAGAAATCCCAGTCTTCGAAAAGATCGAGTGATTCGTCTACAGCGCAACCACGATCGAGCAATTCTCTGGAAAACAAGGCGGAATGAATGGGGATGTAATTTCCCGCGATGAGTTGTATTGAATTGTACGGGGTTATAAATTGAGTCGGCAGGGGATGATTGTTTTCATCGACGCATTTTGTACCACTATAAACGACTTTTATGTCGGGGTTATTGATGATTGCTTGTACCAATCTTTCGATATGATCCGCTTCAAACCAGTCATCATCATCGAGGAAAATCAGATAGCTGCCTTTTGCTTCCTGCAAACCGATGTTTGCCGCCCGGCTGCGGCCGGATTGTTCATCGGTTCCAACCATACGCAGCGGGAAACGTCCGCACCAATTGTCCATTTTGCGATGGTTAATACCTTTGGCATTAACGATAACGACTTCGATATTCGTATAAGCTTGCAAAGCAACAGAATCCAGTGCATCAGATAGGGTGGGGCGATCAATACTGCGGATAATGACGCTAACCAGTGGTATGTCACTACTGCTATCGAGAGCCATTCCCAGAGCTCTTTGGCGGGTATGCTCTGACTGATAAAGATTGAGCGAATCAACTGCTAATTCTTCAGCAGCGAGCAAAATATAGGCTTCTGCAGCGGTTACGCTGGCAGGCAAGGTATAGGTACGATAACGATTAAGCGCTGCAATGTGCTGGTCATAGCGCTGTAATGCATTTTGAGAGACAAAGCATTCCATTGCAGTGACTTTACGTGCCATCAGATCGCTGATGTCGAGTAGCCGATTGGGGCGCAACGGAATGCCAATCTCATATAAAGCTATACTTATTGTTTTGCCGACTCTACGAACTGCTTCTAATACTGCCATTCCAAGCATGCGGTGATCCGGATGCATTTCGAAAACGGAAGGTGCATAAATCAAGTCAGCTTGGGTATCGCGGATAGCGGCTAAAATTTCTCCTATCAGTTTTTCGCCATAATCGATTTGGCGGTCGTGATAATGCCAAAAATTGGGTATGCCATAACCGAGGATTTGGGCTGCCGCATTACATTCATTTTGGCGCTGCGCTATGTACTCAGAAATTTTCTCTTCAGTGACGCCATATGCGCCATCAGAAACTACGATGACGCTGACGGAGGTGCCTCTTTCAATATGGCGCATAATGGCGCCACCGCAACCGAATACTTCATCATCTGGATGGGGTGCAAATACAAGTGCATGTGAGCAAGGAATGTATTGGATAGCTTGATAAGGTACGAGTTTATGTTCCAAAAGAATTCCGGCTGTTAGTTAATATTTGCTCAAGTGATAAATAGGGAGTTATTTTAACGCGGATTACCTACAAATCTCTATCAGGATCAGCAATAGTAAGGCGTTTGGGCGTTTAGGAAATAATTTATCGAAAATCCATATCGCCGCTCATTAGCCACCAATGATTTTTTAATTCTTCGGTTGATGGTCCATTACTCCAAGCATTGGCTGGTATTCGAATGTCGACTGTCTGTTGAGTGCCACCCGTCATTGCAAAATGGTTGGCAAAATTTTCAGTAATGCGGCAAAACACGCGTGTGACACCATGGATACGAGCCAATCGTCTGGCATGGGTAATCATTAAAGGAATTTCCCTGAGGGCGGTAATCAGGTCAATGATTTCACAGCCTTCCGGGTCGTAGCGTAACACCATGATTCCACGTGCACGTCCACCAAAGCGATTTTTTACCAGGATTATGTGGTACTGCTGATTGGGATGATTAAGGTAGCGGTGTTGCAGATATTGCCAATCACGTATTCCGATGATTGCAGCTTGCATGTCTGCGGTCATACGGTACCAGCATTCAGTAGCAGCGATTTCAGCTAAATGATTTTGTGTATAGTCGATCAGCTGCAAGCGAGTTTTCCAAAGTGGAATACGTGTCCGCGTGTTCCATGAGAATTCAACCATGCGACCCACTTCGGCGTACAATCCGTACCGCTCAGCAACCTTCATGGCGCGTTCATTAGGGAATCCAAAGCCGATTAAATAAGGTTTGCCGTATCCGATATAACGTTCTAAAAATGTCGCCGCCATTAGAAAAAAGGGCCCTTTGCGAGTCAGTACGCCTCGTTCATTGGTATCCACCATTACATCTCCAATTTGCACAGCAATTTGAGGCTCGCCGAAAAGCAGGATATTTCTACTCACCCCGCCATAATGAGCAATTAATTTGTTTTCTCGCCAAATGCCTAATTCTCGGCTTGAATTTGATTCATATTTCCATTGCCACATAGCCGCAGTCATGCTGTGGTGAAAAGTTTTTTTGAATAAATTAAACATTTCTCCAATATGTTTTTTTTCCAGAATTTGCAACCGCCACTTAGGTATTGTTTTTTTTCTGAAATGTAACAAAGCATAGCCATAATGGCCGCTGGCATATCGTTTGTGATAAGTGTTAAGCGAATCATCGAGTTGGGAGAGTTGTGTATCGCTTAGCGCGAGATCTCTCATCAGATTTTGCCGGTGAGAAGAGATCATCTGCCGTAGATGATCGAGTGTTGGTGCTGCTTTAATCGATAAATCCATATGCTCAACTAACTCAAACCCAAATCTTTTGGCTTGGGCGACGAAATCCCCAAGTAAGTGCAATCCTCCTGCTTCCTCCTTATCGTATTGCAGCGCGAATTCGTCAATGATCACCAAATCACCCGAGAATGTGAGTAAATTCAGCGCTTGATTAAAGATGATGAGTGGCTCGATATACTGTGCAGATTCTTGAAATAGCATCACATCGAAACTTTCCGCCGGTGCTGCAAAATCTTCTAAGGCGTGACAACTAACAGGAATATCTGAACCAAAGAGATGGCGAATAAAAGCAATTTGTTGTGCATCAGGAGTAATGCCGTGAACTTTATAACCCCGTTCAACTAACAGAGAGAAAGTGGTTCCAAGACCAACACCAACTTCTAAAATGTTGCTAGGTGGTGGCGGTAATTTTGATATCACCAAATCTGTCGAGAATTGCTGCGCCGTCTGTAAGTTAGCCTTGTCATGTTGAAACAATCCGTAATGCAAATAGGCAGCTTTGCCTTCCTCTAATAACAGAGCGTGCGCATAAACATTTAATGGAAAAGCCAGGTCTTTGAAAAGTGGTGCCGACGGTATTGTGGTTGCGACAACATGACTGGTTTGCCGGAAATGCTGTGTAGCAGGAGTAGTTAAATTGGGATTAATTAATTGAGTCATAATCGGAAACAATAATATTATTTTCCCACTGATGGGGAATGGAAAAATAGCCTTGTAAACGACCCGCTTGTTTTACTTCTAAAGTGGCTATACCCTCCGCTGAATCATAGAGATGCAAACCTCGTTCGCAAAGTAGATAGGTATTGACCAGATACTCACCCTTAAGAAGGGGTATTTGGTTGAATTTAAGACAAACTTGACCTCGCCCTGAAGATGTTCGCTGTATCAGAAATTGATCTTCCCATGTTGCGCTACTGGTAATGGTTCGTCCATCCTTAGTTTGCAAGGTAATAGCGACATTGGGACAAGGTATCGACGGATCGGATGCAAAAGAAACCATAACCATCAAATTGGATTCACCGCTGGTGAGTGTGGCGTACTGAGTATCGACGCCATCGATATGTAGTTTTACTTTATCCAAATGTGCATTATCTAAAGGATGTTTTCTATCCGTTACCGGTAAATTGATAGGATTAAATGATATATCGAGCGCTGTGTTGGCCTTTTTATCCAAGAATGTCTGATAAGCTGATACTACCCCGGCTGATTCGCCATTCAGGACAATTTGGCCTTGATCAATCCATATAGCACGAGTGCAAAGTGATTCAATTTGAAACAATGAGTGTGAGCAAAATAAAATTGTTTTCCCAGCATCACGCATTTGCATAATGCGAGTAAAAGATTTTCGAGCAAATGCGCCATCACCGACAGACAAAGCCTCATCAATGATCAAAATATCCGGGTTTACATGAATCGCAACTGAAAATGCCAGACGTACATACATGCCACTGGAGTATGTTTTGACAGGTTGATCAATAAAGTCCCGTACACCGGAGAATTCAATAATATCTTCAATGTGATGAGCAATTTCGGATGAACTTAACCCCATGATTGCGGCACTCATTAACACATTTTCACGTCCGGTAAATTCTGGATTGAACCCTGCACCGAGTTCCAGTAAAGCTGCTATACGGCCATTTATTTGCACTTCGCCACGAGTGGGTGTCAAAGTGCCGCAGATTAATTGTAATAATGTGGATTTTCCAGAACCGTTCTGACCGACAATGCCGATCACTTCACCGTGGTTAACGATTAAGTCAATATCCCGCAGTGCCCATAATTCACGATAAAATTGACGTGCTCCCCACCAGTAATGGGGCCATAAAAATTGCTTTAAGCGGTCTTTCGGATGTTGATATAGCTGATAGCACTTGGACAATCCCGAAGCCTTAATTGCTATATCAGAACTGAAAGCATTAAAGGACATCGGCGAATCCTTTGCGGGTTTTTTCAAACCAAGCTAAACCTACCCAGGCACTGAGCAGAGCGATCGTGTAATAAATAATGAGGCCAATCCAATCGGGTAAATGACCAAATAAAATCACGCCTCGTATTTGTTCGATGATAAAGGTTAAGGGATTGAGGAATAAATAATCACGAACAGATTCAGGTAATGCTGACGCCGGATAAAAAATAGGGCTCATAAAGAGTAAGATGGTAAGAACTAAGCCTATAAATTGCCCGATATCACGGACAAAAACTCCGATTGAGGTCAATAACCATGATAACCCCATAATAAGCAGTAATAATGGAAAAACGATAATTGGTACATATATCAGCGTCCAATGAATTGAATGATTAATGATCAATAAAAAGCCGAGCAATACTAGAAAACTGATGCCGGCATGAAATAATGCCGAACCTAATGTAACCAAAGGTAGAATTTCTAGCGGGAAAATAATTTTTTTAACGTAGTTAACGTTAGTCAAAATAAGCGTTGGTGCGCGCGAGATGCATTCGGAGAATAAGTTAAATATGATTAAGCCCGCGAACAATAATAAGGCAAAAGCAAATTTATCGTCATAGTAAGCACTGGTTTCTTGATCCAAGCGTATTTTAAAAACTACGCCGAAGATAAAGGTATAAATAGCTAGCATTAAAATGGGGTTGATGAAGGACCACAATAATCCAAGGAATGATCCTCGATATCGCCCAACTATTTCCCGCTTGATCAATTGCATGATCAATGGATAGTGCCTCTTTAAACTCCGCAAGATATCAAAAATGGAAATGTTTGCCAGATACAAAAAACGAAAGTGAACCAAGAAATGAAGTGAATTTATAAAACATGTTAAAGTATTATCGCAGATTTTAATGGAAAATAATTAAAGTGAAGCGTATTGGTATTGCTTTCTGGTCTAGTGAGTTTATGTATAAGCAAGCAGTACATTGTTAGAGATACGGTTTTTACTTATAGGATACTGATAGATGTAATGAATGTTGTAAATAAGCTACATGTTGAAGTAATCTTCGGTTGGATACTTGCAAAGCCTATTGGTTTTGGGCAGAATGCACTTCAGCTTGGCTTTTGTGGTATTTTCTGCTAGTAGGAATGTAGGTGGCGCAGAAGTTACATAGGAACAAAGTGAAAAACTTGCAAGTAATTTACTTTTTTGTAATTAATTTTAATCATTAAATATAGGGAGCTCCCATGGCTATAACACCAGAACAACGCGATGATATTTTGGAAGTAGTTGTAGGCTTATTCAATGGATCACCAGACGGCAATGTTTTGACAGCACTGTCAGATTTAGTTGAGAATGACACGTCAATTGAGGATTTGGCTGATTTACTGGCTGCTCACTCATTATTTACCGGTACTATTCTGGCAGGTAAGGTTACTACAGATCAGCAGGTCGATGTTTTAATGGACCATTTCGGTTTGGTGGCAGATCCTGATGATCCAGAAAGTGCAGGTTCAATCGCTGAATCTTATTTCACAAGTCAAATTGAAGCCGGTACAGGTTTTGGTGAAATTGTTTTCACGGCTGTGAATTTTCTGAGTGATTTGCCGGAAGAATTTGCGGATACGTTTGCTGATGCCGCTGCTTTGCTGGCTAATAAAGTGCAAGTTGCAAAATTGTACGCAGAAAATAATCCTTCAGACAGCGCTGATGAAATGTTGTCAGTTTTGGCGGGTGTTTCATCAACCTTCCCTGTAACTGAGGCAGAAGCTATTGACTATCTGAATAGTGTTGGTCAAGGACCAAATCCTGGTCAAACCTTTGATCTTACTTTTGGTGATGATTCATTGACCGGCGGTGCTGGAGATGACACCTTTACTGGCGGACTGGAAAACGACGGTACCGGTACTTTGGTACAAAGCTGGGAAGATGTTGATAGTATTGATGGCGGCGCTGGTACCGATACCCTCAATGCAACATTGGATGGGTCTGCGGCAATTACTCCGAGTATTCTCAATGTCGAAGTGATCAATATTCGTAACGTTACTGCTGATGGTGCTGTCGATTTCGCAGACGCAGATGGCGTAGAGGAAATCTGGAATAATGCATCATCAACAGGTCGGACCTTGACATACGATACAGCGCCAATTGCAGCAACTTTTGGTATTAGGAATAGCCAATCTACTACAGACATCGATACTTTTGATGATGTAACGGCTGATGATGATAATCTGTCATTGGCAGCAGTCGGTGCAGGTAAAGATGATACGACACGCGCTGTTGTGCAATCGACAACTGATGCAGCAAGCATTGAAACGATGAGTATTGATGCGAGTGGTGATAATTTTGTTGATGTATCCGCATTTACTGCTATTACGGGATTGACAATTGCAGGAACAGGATCGGTAGATGCGACGGTCGATGTGACAGCACTTGAAACAGTCAACGCAGAAGATAATAGCGGAGGAGTTACTCTTGATCTGTCAGCAGCGGCTGCTGGTACTGGTCTGACCATAACTGGTGGTTCAGGTGACGATGATATTACCGCAGGCACTTTAGACGACACTATTAATACTGGTGAAGGTGACGACAGAGTGGCATTCGGTTCTGGCTTATTAACCGCTGATGATACTGTTGATGGTGGTGAGGAAGGTGATGATACGATAGCGTTACTTGATGGTGATGATGTTGCCGGATTGACCGCAGATAGCGTCAGCAATTTTGAAAGCCTTGAATTAGGCGCAGCAGGTGCGGCGATTACTGTTGACAATGACGATTTTGGTTTTACCAGCGTAATATTAGGTGCTGATATAACACAAGCAGTTGAACTTCAAAATCTTGGTGAAGCTCAGCTTGAAATCAAAAACAGTCAAGCAGGTGTAATTACAGTAACTTCAGCCGGTGATAGTGACGCCTTGAATGTACTGATCAATGCAGAGGAAGCAGTCGACCCAGTGGTTTTAGCAGGTGTAGATGTTACCGATATTGAAACAGTTACGATTAACTCAGCAGCCGATACGGATAACACTGAAATCACAACAATCGAAGTTGATGGTGTGACAACACTGACTTTTGCTGGTGCAGCCGAGGTTGTAGTGGACGACATCACCGATGCAGATGATGCGACAAAACTGGAGAGCATTGATTTAACAGGTTTAACCGGTGGCTTTGAGCTGAATGCTAACACTTTAGCTTACGGTACGACCTTCACATTAGGTAATCTCGGCGAAGTTGCTGGCACTGCCTTTGATTTTGGCGATGGTGCTGAAGAGGCATCATACCTGCTGGCAACTGCAGGTTCTCGTGATACTATCCAATTTACTACCGCATTTGAGAACGACGTAGTAATTGATGGTGGTGAATTTGGTGGTGATGTTACCGATGATCGTATTGATTTGTCGTCCTTTGGTTTAGCAGGTATTGACGATCTGACATTTACCGATGTTGGTGCAGATGTAGTCATTGAAAACGAAGATTTTGGTGGCGGACGTATCTTACTAGTTGGTGTAAACGGTGCTGATGTTAATACAAACGACTTTGTATTCTAAGTAGTTAGTAAGCAAGTCAACGTAGTAGTTTTAATTTAAAAACCGCTCTTAGTTTCCTAAGAGCGGTTTTTATTTTTGAGAAAAGGAAAGCAGATATGTTGATCCTAGACTCGAAATTTTATAAATTGCCTATTTCTGCATTGATTCGCTGGCAAACGAAAAGTGGATCAGCAGCTTGCGTAATCGGTCTCCCAATGACCAAATAGTTCGATCCATTGAGGATAGCTTGATGAGGCGTCGTAATTCTTTTTTGGTCATCCGATTGATTACCTGCTGGGCGAATGCCTGGCGTAACCAGGCAAAAGTCGTTTCCTAGCATTTGTCTTAAATGGGGTGCTTCCAGTGCCGAGCAAACCACACCATCCAGAGCACAGTCATGCGACAATTGTGCGAGGCGCCTAACGATTTCTTCTGGTTGGCCCCGCAGCCCGGTATCATCAAGATCATCCTGATTCATACTGGTCAGTACAGTAACTGCAATGAGTTTGGTTGATCCTTGTGGAACCGCATCACGGGCAGCTATTAGCATTTTTCTGCCGCCCAGCGCATGAACATTTACCATCCAAACGCCTAAGCTGCCGGCAGCCTTGCAAGCACGAGCAACGGTAGTGGGAATATCGTGAAATTTCAGATCGAGGAAAACGTCGAAGCCTATTGACATCAGACGCTCTATCAAGGATGGTCCTGCGGCAGTAAAAAGTTCCATGCCGATCTTAAGTCGGCATAGTTGAGGATCAAGTTGATTGGCAAGTTTTAATGCTTCTGCTGCACTGCTAAAATCCAGTGCAACTATAATGCGAGACTTACTCATTGATGAGAAGACATCGCTGCATCGCGCTACTTTTCAGCGTCAGAGCCGCCCCGACCTGTAAATAACAATGTCAGGAGAATACCTAATGCAAAGAATATCAGTAACGCAACACTGAGTGGTAGTTCAATTGTTTTATCCAAATAGTATTGCAACATAACAGGTTGCGAGTTTTTGGAGGCAAAAACAGCCAGAATTACAAAAACCGCTATACGTAAAAGCCACGCGATTAAATTTACCATAGTGAGTTAGCCCGTACGAGTTATTAAATAATTATGAGCATTGAATGGGGTAATTAGTCTAACACTATTATTAAATCTAATTACCCGTATCAAGTATTAAATAAACATGTATTATTTTTTACTTTTGTAGTCAACGCGTTCTCGCATTTCTTTGCCTGCTTTAAAATGCGGTACGTATTTCTCCGGTACTTTGACTTTATCTCCGGATTTCGGGTTGCGGCCGATACGAGGAGGCCGGTAATTTAAGTCAAAACTACCAAATCCTCGAATTTCTATACGCTGACCCTGCGATAAGCTTTTTGCCATCGCGTCGATAATTGTTTTGACAGAGAGCTCAGCATCTTTCGTGACCAGTTGCGGGAAACGCGATGCTAGCCGAGTAATTAATTCGGATTTTGTCATGAACTTTCCTTATTGCTCTGAATTTTTACTGTCCATCTTGGCTTTCAATAAAGCACCGAGACTGGTTGTACCAGCATTAGCGGGCGCTTTGATTTTTTGCATGGCGGTAGTTTCATCAGACTTATCTTTTGCCTTAATTGAAAGATTAATAGTACGATTTTTACGATCAATATTGATAATCATAGTTTCCACTTTATCGCCTTCTTTCAAATGCGTGCGGATGTCTTCAACGCGATCACGTGAAACTTCAGATGCGCGTAAATAGCCTTCTATATCGTTGGTTAGAGCGACTACAGCACCTTTAGCGTCAATCGATTTGATGGTGCCCTCGATAATGCTATTTTTATCGTGTTCTGCGACAAAGCTGGTAAAAGGATCACCTTCCATTTGCTTAATGCCAAGAGAAATACGCTCACGTTCCACATCAATAGACAAAATTAAAGCTTCAACTTCATCGCCTTTTTTGTAGTTAAGAACGGCTTCTTCGCCTGGTTGGTTCCAAGATAAATCAGATAGATGTACCAGACCGTCAATGTTTCCAGGTAATCCAATAAATACACCGAAGTCTGTGATTGATTTAATTTGTCCGCTAACCTTGTCACCCTTTTCATGACTGGCGGCAAATTCTTCCCATGGATTAGGCTGACATTGCTTCATACCTAGCGATATACGGCGGCGTTCCTCGTCAATTTCTAGAATCATGACTTCAACTTCATCACCTAGCTGAACGATCTTAGATGGATAAACATTCTTATTGGTCCAATCCATTTCAGAAATATGCACTAGACCTTCAATGCCTTGTTCAATTTCGATAAATGCACCGTAATCCGTTAGATTGGTGACTTTACCAAATAGGCGGGTACGTGCTGGATAACGCCGTGCCAAGCCCACCCATGGATCTTCACTTAATTGCTTCATGCCCAAGGAAACTCGGTTTTTTTCTTGGTCGAATTTGAGCACCTTGGCAGTAACTTCATCGCCGATATTAACTACTTCTGATGGATGTTTTACGCGCCGCCATGCCAGATCGGTGATATGAAGTAAGCCATCGATTCCACCTAAATCAACAAATGCACCGTAGTCGGTAATATTTTTAACTACGCCATGAACGGTGGCACCTTCTTGTAAATTGGATAATAAAGTTTCGCGATCGGCGCCTTGCGTTGCTTCTAATACTGCGCGACGTGAAACAACAACATTGTTGCGTTTGCGGTCGAGCTTAATAACCTTGAAATCCATTTCCTTATTTTCATAAGGAGTTGTATCTTTAACAGGACGAATATCGACTAACGAGCCTGGTAAAAAAGCGCGAATGCCGTTAATCATGGCAGTCAAGCCGCCTTTTACTTTGCCATTAACCATACCAGTAACAATTTTACCGGTTTCCATTGCTTCTTCCAGATCATGCCAGGCAGTTAAACGTTTGGCCTTATCGCGTGATAAGCGTGTCTCACCATAACCATCTTCCAGGGATTCAATGGCAACACTAATAAAATCACCCGGTTTGACTTCAATTTCACCACGGTCATTTTTAAATTCTTCAACTGGAATAAAACTTTCTGATTTGAGTCCAGCATTAACGACAACAATATTATAGTCGACACGAACAACTTCAGCGGTGATTACTTCACCAACACGCATTTCCTGGCGAGAGAGGCTTTCTTCAAATAGAGCGGCGAAACTTTCTGAGGGATTGGGAGTTGCAGCGGAAGCATTAGTCATTATATAAAAATACCTGAATTATGCCCTGTCTTGGTTTATACCAAGCAGGTTATGTTAGTTAATAAATATTTGAACTGGTGAAAAAAATTCTTTCTTATTTCTATTGAGAAAGTAACATTATTTTCTAGTCAAACGCGAGTTTTCTGCACATATTTCATTATACCAGGAGAGAACAGCATCTTGTGCCTGGGATATCGTGAGTGAGGTTGTATCGAGTAATCTCGTGTCTGCCCCTTGCTGTAAAGGCGCAATATTGCGATTACTATCGCGCTCATCTCGTTTTTCAATATCGTGCAATAAGTTGGCGATGTTAGCATTCATTCCTTTCTCTATCAACTGCTTATATCGTCTTTGCGCTCGAATTTCGGCACTAGCGGTAAGAAATACTTTCAGAATGGCATTAGGAAAAATAATAGACCCCATGTCACGTCCGTCTGTGACCAATCCAGGTGGCTTACAAAATTCACGTTGTCGTTTTTTAAGCGCTTCACGAATTTGCGGATAAGTGGCTAATTGTGAAGCCAAGATACCGCACTCTTCTGTACGGATTTCGTCGGTTACGACTTTGCCGTCAAGATAAATGACTTCATTGTTGAATCTTACGTCGAGGTTTTGGGAGATATTTGCAAGTAGGTCTTGATTTTGAATGTCAATTTGGGATTGTGCAGTTTTTAGTGCAACTAGCCGGTAAAGTGCGCCGCTATCCAGATAATGGAATCCCAGTTTTTTGGCGACTAACTGAGCGATAGTGCCTTTACCGGATGCCGATGGTCCATCGATGGTAATAACAGGAATTTCATTGATATGCATGTCGTGATCTCAGAAATAATGATAGAAGATAGGTTAATTTATTTTTTATACATGAGTGATGTGCGAAAATTTTTCAAAATAATCGGGAAATGTTTTTTTAACACAACCGGGATCATTGATACGTACCGGTGCCCCTAATGATACTAGCGAAAAACACATTGCCATGCGGTGATCATCATAAGTATCAATGGCTGCATGGGGAATTAGGCCGTCACTGGGCGGAGTAATACGTAGGTAATCCGCGCCTTCTTCGATCATTGCGCCTAACTTACGCAATTCGTTTGCCATGGCGGTAAGACGATCAGTTTCCTTTAAGCGCCAACTGGCAATGTTGCGTAATGTTGTTACACCTTTTGCAAATAATGCGGTTACCGCAAGCGTCATTGCAGCATCCGGAATATGATTGCAGTCTAGATCGATGCCATGCAGAAATTTTCCAGTGCAGTGAGCATCTGCACCGCTGGTTTCGATCCAGTTTTCTCCCATAGATATTTTTGCACCCATCATCTCAAGCGCTGCAGCAAAGCGCACGTCACCTTGCACACTGTTACGACCGACTCCTTGGACACGCACCGGTCCGTGCCCAATGGCGCCTGCTGCGAGAAAATAAGAAGCAGACGACGCATCGCCTTCAACGGTTATATGACCGGGGCTATGATAGCTTTGCTGCGCAGGGATTGTGAATTGCTGCCAGTTTGAATGTTCGATTTGTAGGCCAAAACGTTGAACTTGGGCGAGTGTCAATTCAATATAAGGTTGAGAAATTAGAGTGCCTATTACATTAATAACGCATTTTTTTTGACTAAGTGGTAATGCCATTAACAAGCTGGTCAAAAACTGACTGGAAACGCTACCTTTTACAGTGATCAAAATGGTTTCATCATTCAATAAACTGATAGGGTTGATTTCAAGGGGAGGGAAGCCGGGATTACTCAAATACGTGATATTTGCTCCCAATTGCCGTAATGCATCAACCAAGTCGGCGATCGGCCGTTCATGCATGCGTGGTACACCCGATAATTGATAATGTCCGCGCATTAACGCTAATACTGCGGTCAGCGGGCGAAAAGCAGTGCCTGCGTTACCAAGAAACAATTCTGCTTGGGTAACGGGGAATATGCCTTTACTGCCGGTGATGTCATAATCATTTTCGCCGGTTTGAGTGATCGAAACGCCCAATTTAACAAGGGCATCCAGCATGCGTGTTGTGTCATCTGAAGCTAATAAATCGTGGATATGGGTTGTGCCTTCCGCTAACGCGGCAAGTAATAAAATGCGGTTGGAGATGCTCTTTGATCCGGGTAATTGTACAATACCACAAGCACTCTTGGCACATGGAAGATCAAGCCATGACATGATGTTTGCCATATAAAAATTGATAGATGATATCTTATACGATAGTGAAAAAATATAAATTTTACTTTTTGTTAAGCAATTGAGATTCCAATAATTTTTCTCTATTTACTTGAACTTGATTGGCTAAATTTGTAAAAATCCTTATTAAATTATCTCGATTGGGGTAATCTATGGCAATCAATTAATAGCCAAGTGTATTGTTTTTTTGAGGTATCTTTATTGCTATTGAACGTGTGAGGCGATGCATAATTGCTGTGTATTATTTCTACTAAAAGAGGTTGATGAATGGAAGATGCTGAAATTGCTTTGATGTTTTCTTTACTGACTATTCCTGTTGCCATCTGGTTGCAATTATGGGTAAAGAATCGCAGAGAGAAACGAAAAAATGTATTGGGTGAAGAGGAATTTGAGAACACAACGCGCGCATTTGTTTCTATTATTTTAGAAGGCACTGCGATTGTAGGTG
This sequence comes from uncultured Nitrosomonas sp., assembly GCA_902826055.1. Lineage (GTDB taxonomy): Bacteria > Pseudomonadota > Gammaproteobacteria > Burkholderiales > Nitrosomonadaceae > Nitrosomonas. Next base: position 31,767 of record CADEDJ010000012.1, read on the forward strand.
GTCTCATCATGATCATTATGGGTTCGGGAGGAATAATAAAATACATCATCAATTTTTATTCCTGATATTCGGATGGTAAGGGGTAAGGTATTAAACTATCTTACTCCCAAGTGTTTTAATTATCAGTAGAGCAACATGCTAGGACGCTGATCTTAGGAGGCTGTTTTACGGGTCTTTTGTTTTCTTGATTGCTGTACTTTGGAATTTGCTTCAGTTGTTTTCTTGGGAGCTTTTTGCTCGAACTCAAAGCTTATCTTGCCCTCGTTATCTTTTACTAGGTAGGCTGAAAAAGGTCTGCCTTTTTTGGAAATGAATTTTGTAAGCAAATCTGTTTTTCCGCTTTCCAATAGCTTAGCGACTTGTTCGCGTTCGATAGGACGCTCGAGAATGATTTTTCCTGTCTTAAAATTACAAGTACGATTAGCTCCAATGGATTTTTCACAAATGTAATGCAAGCCGTGCTCATAGACTGCATGATTGCATTTGGGGCATTTTCCTAAGGGCGTTTGATTGCTGAAATCAACGGCTTCTTGCTCGTCGGCATTGCCAAAATCAAATTTCATCTCAAAAGTGTCTGTGAGTTTGATAATTGCACTAAACGGCGATCCCATTTTACTGCGGAAACCTTGCAGCGGACCTACTTGGTGTTGTGTAATCAAGGTTTCCATTTCTTCAACTTCAAATTGGCGCCCAGCCAGAATTTTCCAAAGAGCAAAATCGCATTTCTGGCATTGAAATTTCTTGTATGTTTCGTGTACTGTTCCACCACATTTCGGGCAGGGCGATTTAAGTGTAGAGAAATCGCCAGCAATAGTTTCACCACGGGAGGTCTTGGCTTGTTCCACAATATGGCGTGTCATTTCGACAATCTTTTCCATAAAAGCTGTGCGTTTTAAACGACCTTGTTCTATTTGGCGTAATTGGAATTCCCAATTGCCGGTTAATTCAGGTGAAATGAGTTCAGGAATCTTGAGTCCACGTAATAATGTGATCAATGAAAATGCTTTTGCAGTCGGGTGAAGTTCCCGCCCAACTCGTTGTAGATAATTCTCAAACACGAGGCCTTCAATGATTGCCGCACGTGTTGCAGGTGTGCCTAAGCCTTTTGCACTCATGGCTGCTCGCAGCTCTTCGTCTTCTACTAGTTTGCCTGCTCCTTCCATGGCAGAAAGTAAGGTAGCTTCAGTAAATCTTGCAGGTGGGCGAGTCTGATTGGCGATAATGTTGATTTCTTCAGTAGTGACAGGTTGTCCGGGAGTGATGGCAACGAGCATTGTGTCGCTTTCGTCATCGTCTGTTTTAACTGATTTTCCATAGACTGCTCGCCAGCCGGGGTTGGTCATGACTTTACCCTCAGTCTTGAAGGATTCATTCTCCACTCGTGTAATGCGCGTAGTAATCAGAAATTCGGCAGCAGGGAAAAAAATTGCCAAGAAACGCTTGGTGACAAGATCATATAATTTCGTTTCGGCTTCGTTTAATTTGGTTGGATTGAGAGACGTTGGAATAATTGCAAAGTGATCCGAGATTTTAGCGTTATTAAAAATGCGTTTGTTAGGGATCACCCAGTTGGCTGCCAGAATCTGCTTGGCAAATTTTCCATAATCTGTGTTTTCTAAGCTCTGCAAAGTATCTTTTACAGTTGCAATATAGTCTTCAGGTAGTGCACGGGAATCTGTACGCGGATAAGTTAGTACCTTATGTTTTTCATATAAAGCTTGCGCCAATCCAAGTGTGGCCTTTGCAGAGAAACCAAAACGACTATTCGCGTCTCGTTGCAGACTGGTTAAATCATATAACAGCGGGCAAATTTCTTTACTGGGTTTACTTTCTTCACTAACGTAACCGGGCTTTCCTCGACATTTATCGCGAATGATTATGGCTTTTTCTTGTTCCCATAGCCGTTCAGGTTTTAATTCCTGATTGATTTTATCTTTGCTGAATTTTTCATCAAACCATTTGGCAACATAATTGCCGGTGGTAGTTGAAAATATTGCATGAACTTCCCAGAAATCCTGTGGGCGGAATTTTTTAATTTTTTCTTCACGCTCTACAAGTATAGCTAATGTAGGTGTTTGCACACGGCCTACTGTGGTTTTATGAAATCCACCTTCTTGAGAATTAAAAGCGGTCATGGCACGTGTACCATTAATACCGACGAGCCAATCTGATTCTGAGCGACTAACAGCTGCTTCGGCAAGTGATTGTACTTCGGAATTATTTAATAATTTGGTAAACCCCTCCCGGATTGCATCGGGAGTCATCGATTGTAACCAAAGGCGTTTGATAGGCTTGTTAGTGTTAACATGGCGTACAATGTAATAGAAAATCAACTCACCCTCACGCCCCGCGTCGCAGGCATTAATCAGAGTGTCAATATCTTTACGCTTGATAAGCTTATTGAGGAGTTTCAAACGCGCTGAAGTTTTTTCGATTGGATTTAGATCAAAATGAGGGGGGATAACCGGCAAGTTTGCAAAACTCCACTTGCCACGTTTTACTTCACACTCCTCAGGAATTGCAAGTTCAAGTAAGTGTCCTACCGCGGAAGACACAACATATTGATCGTTTTCGAAGTAATCTGTGTGTTTTGTAAAATTACCTAGCACTCGAGCGATATCGGCTGCTACAGATGGTTTTTCAGCAATAATCAGTGACTTATTCATGAATTTCTGGGGAAAAAACAATTACTGATAAGGTATTTTCATGCATATTGTTTATTGCTGAATGAGTAGTAATAAAACGACAGGTATTTCTGACAGGTTCATAAAGTTTATTGACTGTTGTGGTTATCCCACATGATCCCATACGCGATACAAAAATGACGTAATTTTAGTGCCGGTAATGAGAATCACTGACGAGTAATAATTTTTCCAGAACTGCATCATCAGTAAGTTGATTTTGAATCCACAATTCAGTGAGCACGATCAATTTGATTTTTTCGAGACTGGACGAATGCTCATCCATTGTCAAAACACGATCGATCAATAATTCTCGTTGTAATGGGTTAATAATACCGGCTTGTTCAAGGAAGCAAATAAATCCTCGGCCTTCAGCATCGATTTTTTCCATTTCATGGTTTGTATAACAGCGAAAAGAATCGCTTTCGGCCAAGCTGGCTGAATAATTGCCAATATCGTGTTCTGCCAGTTCTGAAAGCCAATCAAGCGTTTCGGTGATGTCTTCATCGGCAAATCCAGCCAGGGTAAGTTTGCGTGTTAATGTGGCTGAATCCGGGTAACTGCCGGAATCAAAATAATTTTCAAATAAATAGATAAGTATGTCGAACATAATTTACGTTAAATAAGTTATGAGTATAAATACGGAATTAGCATTGTCAGTTAATTATTGTGTAATGTCATTGAATTCTCTGATAGCACCCACCGGGTAAACTGCTAATCTGACCGTCAAGCTCAAGTATTAATAGCATGGCTGATACTACCTCAGCCGTCAAGCCACTTCGGGCGCATAATGTGTCGATATCAACGACATCATAACCTAGATATTTGAGTAATGCCGTATTTTCAGTTGGGTTTTCAATAGCGATTTTCTCTTCATTATTTTTGTTTTTGATTAATGGAAGATGATTTAATTCATCTAAAATGTCTTGCGTATTTTCTACGAGTTTCGCACCCTGTTTGATGAGCGCGTGGCAGCCTTTGGATAGCGGTGAATGGATCGAACCGGGAATTGCCATTACTTCACGTCCCTGATCCAATGCTTGTCGTGCAGTAATTAACGAGCCACTGCGTAGTGCCGCTTCCACTACTAAACAGCCTTGGCTTATACCGCTGATAATACGGTTTCTGCGCGGAAAATTTCTTCCAATTGCAGGTGTGCCGAGCGGAAACTCGGAAATTAATGCGCCCTCTTTTGCCAGTTTATGGGCTAAGGGGTGGTTTTTTGCTGGATAAACAATATCCAGGCCTGTACCGACAATAGCGATGCTGGCAGCAGAACCTCGTAGCCCCCCCTGGTGAGCGGCGGTATCGATGCCAAGTGCCATGCCGCTAACGATACACAGGCCGGCATTGCTAGCGGCTTCTGAAAAAACTTCGGCATTAGATAAGCCTTGTGGCGTAGCATTGCGACTACCAACGACTGCCAGTGCAGGAAGTTGCAATAATTCACGCCGGCCTTTGAAATAAAGTAATGGAGGAGGATCAGCGATATTAAGTAGCTGTGCTGGGTAATCTGGATCAGCTAACGTAATGACAGCGTTGATCGGATCTTCCAACCACTTGAGTGCAGCTGAGATTTTGTTGTGATCCGCTCCTTGCGTGATGTGTCTTACCACAGTTTTTTTTACGATACGTTCAATTGCAGGGATATCTGCCGACAAGACTGCCGCAGGGCTACCGAAGGCAACCAACAGCCGTCGAATGGACTCATCGCCCAGACCATCAATAAGGCAAAGGTTCAGCCATGATTCGATATCTGCTGGATGCGCCATAACTACACGATATTAGTGGTATTTAAGGAGTTTTAACAACATCCAGGATTCTGATCGAATGTGTGCTTTGTACGACTAAAGCATAGGATAGTTTATCAAAGACACGGAATACAAATGCGAGGCCCGTTCTTTCGTCGGGTAGTTGCACCATTTCTCCTTTGAGAGATTTGGCTTGGCTTCGTCGATAAATAGCCAATACGTGACCCATTTCCAAACCATCTAATTTGCCTTTGTTTAAAGTAACGATAGCATTTCTGCCAATTTCCGTAACACCGCCATATACTGAAATAATGCGGCCATGAATAGAGAAATCCGGTGCATGGGGTGCGTAATTGTTAAAAATAATATCAGGTGCAGGTACTAAGCGGTCACCTTTTAGGATTTCTTCCTTAGCAAGTGTAATGGCCACAGTGCTCACATCGGCAAAAGCTTCAGCCTTGGCATTTCCTAGGTAAATTGCTTCATAACCCAAGATTTGACCTTTTTGATCGGGATCTTTGAATGCTTTGCCTGAGCGAAAAAGTTGCCAGGCGTTCCCTTTGTCTTTGGGTAAGCCGCTGACATATGCGGTATTGCCGGTACTCAGGGTGACGCGATTATCGCTGGAGCCAAGTATATAGGGCGCATTTGCAAGTCCATCTTTTTCAATAACCAGAGGTTGGCTTAGAAAAGGTTCGATGGTTGCAGCCGGGATGCTGGGAATAGCTGCAGTAGCGGTTTGTTCAGTACGGATTTTAGGTGATAATTTGACGGTTCTGATACCGCTACTATCTTCAGCTAGCCGTAATCGGATGCCTTGAAGCGATCTTTCCACGATGACAATATCGCCAGGGTAAATTTTGTGCGGATTTTTTACTTGTTCTCGATTTAATCCCCAAATTTCCGGCCAGCGCCAGGGGTCGTTTAGAAATTTAGAGGCAATTCCCCATAGTGTGTCACCGGGTACTACCACATGGCGATCAGGACTGTCGCTACGCAGAAGCATACTATCAGTTCTGGCTGATGTTGCAGAAAGGAGACCAAAGACTAAAATCACAGCTATAATAATTTTTTGCATGAATCACTCCGCTGACGAATTATAGAGAACATTGAATGACTGGCTTGTGATACGGTCTAATTAAACAATTATTTTTTATCACTATACATTTTTTATGGCTATATTAAAAATATTACAATATCCGGATGAAAGGCTGCACATTGTGGCAACCCCCGTAGAACGCATCACTGACAGAATTCGCGTACTGGTAGAGAATATGGCTGAAACGATGTATGCTGCGCCGGGAATAGGGTTAGCGGCAACGCAAGTGGACGTGCATGAACGGATCATTGTTATCGATACTTCGGAGACGCATGATCAGTTACTGGTTTTGATTAATCCGGAAATTATTGCTCGTAGCGGTGTCTCTGACTATGAGGAGGGTTGTCTGTCGGTTCCCGGTATCTATGGAAAAGTGCAACGTGCTGAATCGGTTACTGTAAGTGCTTTAAATGTTGATGGAGAATCCTATACCTTGGACGCCGACGGATTGTTGGCGGTATGCATTCAGCATGAAATGGATCATTTGGCTGGAAAAGTGTTTATAGAATATTGGTCGAAGCTTAAACAGTCGCGCACACTGGCAAAACTGAAAAAAAAACAGCGTAGTGTCATGTAATGGCATGAGTTGGGTATTGCTAGGTATTTTCAACAAGTCGATTCAGTTATAAAGATGGAGTTCCATGAATTGATGTATTTACGATGAGAATTATTTTTGCCGGAACTCCTCCTTTTGCCGCAACTGCACTGGATGCTCTGATCAAGGCAAATCATGACATTGTTCTGGTACTAACGCAGCCAGATCGCCCCGCAGGTCGAGGAATGAGAAATACAGCCAGTGCCGTTAAATTGCGTGTTCAGCATCATGGCCTTGCTTTACTGCAGCCTCCGACGCTTAAAACTTCTGAGGTACAAGAGCAATTGCGGGAATGCAATGCTGATGTAATGGTGGTCGCCGCATATGGCTTGATTTTGCCTAAAGTGGTGCTAGACATTCCTCGAATGGGGTGTGTCAATATTCATGCATCGCTATTGCCGCGCTGGCGCGGTGCTGCTCCGATTCAGCGAGCCATTTTGGCTGGAGATCCGGAAACAGGTATCACGATTATGCAAATGGATGAAGGATTGGATACTGGAACAATGTTACTGCGGCGCGATCTGAAAATTATGCCGACTGACACGACTCAGTCATTGCACGATAAATTGAGTGTGCTGGGTGCCCAAACTATCGTTGAAGCCCTGGAATTGCTGCAGCAAGACAGATTAATTTCAATCGTGCAGGATGAAGCGCAAGCTACTTACGCAACAAAAATCACAAAAACCGAAGCCGAAATCGATTGGCGTCAGAGCGCGGAACAGATAAATCGCGTTGTGCGGGCGTATAATCCAGCGCCCGGAGCTTATAGCCACTTCCGGGATGTACTTTTGAAGATCTGGCAGGCAAAGGTAATAACGGGAAATGCAAGCATGCCGGGAGAAATTGTGGCAATAAACCGCGACGGTATCATTGTTGCTTGTGGTACCGGGTTGTTGCAAATTGAGAT
>CADEDJ010000012.1:38899-59888 GCA_902826055.1 uncultured Nitrosomonas sp.
CAATCGCATACTGTGGTAAATCAGGCAGTTTCAGCTTCGCGTTCCTTGGTTCAAGGAGAAGGCATGCAAGGATTGGTGAATGCTGTATTACGCAATTTTATTCGTCAGCGTGAAAGCTTATTAAAAAAAGCGGCTGAGAATGAAATGGGCTGCTATTCTTATCCACAATGGTGGATTAACAAGTTACGATCACAATATCCGTATGAATTTGAAGCGATCCTGGAGGCTGGCAATAAACATCCTCCCATGACCGTGAGGGTTAATCGACGCAAAATCAGCGTTGATGATTATTGCCAACTACTGGCTGAAAAAGCGTTGTACGCCGAATCAGTAGGACTTGACGCATTACAATTAAATCAACCGCTAGCGGTGGAAAATTTACCGGGCTTTGATGCTGGTTTGGTGTCTGTGCAAGATGCGGGTGCGCAGCTTGCTGCTCAATTTTTGGATGTTCACGACGGTATGCGTGTGCTGGATGCATGTGCTGCTCCAGGTGGTAAAGGTATGCATTTGCTGGAAATTGCAGATGTGGCATTGACGCTGCTGGATAATGACGCGAAAAGACTTACGCTGATACAGCAGAATCTTACACGCCTGCAAATGACGGCCGAACGTCTGGTGTGTGGCGATGCAGCAAATCCTGAGTTATGGTGGGATGGCCGGCCGTTTGATCGCATTTTGGCCGATGTGCCATGCTCCGCATCCGGTGTAGTGTGCCGACATCCCGATATCAAGTGGTTGCGGCGAGAGAGCGATCTGGCTAAATTTGCAACAAATCAACAGGCAATTTTGAATGCCTTATGGAAAATTCTGAATAAGAATGGTAAGTTGCTTTATGTGACATGCTCAATTTTTACAGAAGAAAATAGCATGCAGATGGAGGAATTTCTTAATTATCATTCCGATGCAATGCGATTACCACTTGCTGGAGCCGGATTAAGCGAGGGACAATTGTTACCCAATATTCAACATGATGGATTCTTTTATACTTTGTTGCAGAAAATTTAATCAAAATACGTGGCAAGTGGTATTGCTGCATGTCAAGTTTATATTTTTATTGTTATTTTTTGTGGCGCCAGCTACGGCCACCCAAGCGGGCAGTATCCAAATAAAATCTGTCAATTTGGCGGCAGTTAAACAAAATTATATTATCAGCGTTGATTCTGAAATCATTCTCAATGCAACTTTGGAGCAAGCGCTTGAAAAAGGAATTGTGCTTTATTTTGCGACCAAATTCAGTTTGGTCGATTCACGCTGGTATTGGCTGAACGACGAAGTCGCTCGTAGTAAATTAAGGGTTGGATTGAGGTATTATGCGCTCACACGCCAATACCATTTGAATTATCCAACCTACTCGCAGGGCTTTAATACGCTGCCAGAAGCATTGCAGGCGTTGGGCCAATTGCATGATTTTCCAGTCAGCATTAAATCTGAATTAAAGCAGGATGTTGATTATATTGCATCGCTACGGGTATGGCTTGATCTGACCCGTATGCCTAAACCATTTCAAGTTGAAGCATTAGGTTCCAGCCAATGGAATTTGAGTTCGGATAGATTGGAGTGGCGTATGAAATTGCCAACACCTGAGCAGCCAGTGTTCATACAAGGTCACTGATGAAATATGTGCTTATTATTGGCGCAGGCGTCGGAGCAGTCATGTTGTTCCTGCTTGCCACAGCGGGTGCCAATACGGAGTTTTTTGAACACAAATATCGTTTATTACTAGGCATCAACATTGCTTTTGTGGCATTCCTCATGGTTATTGTGGGGTTTTCGTTATGGCGATTCCGGCGCAAACTGAAATCGGGTGTGTTTGGATCTAAGCTGGCATTACGATTAATGCTGATTTTTTCGTTGATGGCAATACTACCGGGGGCTCTGGTGTATGCCGTATCTGTTCAGTTTCTCGGAAAGAGTATCGAATCCTGGTTTGATGTGAAAGTGGAACGAGCCCTTGAGGGTGGTTTAAACCTTGGCCATACCATGCTCGAAAGTTTGCTGGCGGAGTTACAAAAAAAAGCGCAAGCAACTGCGTTGATGCTGTCCTCGGAATCTTCTACGCCACCTTTACTTGTATTCAATGAATTACTGCTGCAATCGCAAGTTGAAGAAGCGACTCTATTTAGCCAGGATGGCAAAATCATTGCGTTTTCTAGTGAAAATAACTTAACGTTATTTCCGGGTGTGCCTAATGCTATGGTGATGCGGCAGATAAGAATTCAAAAGGCTTACAGTGCAATTGAATCCATAATTGATAAGGGGTTGTATTTGCGTGTGGTTGTTCCTGTTAATGTATTGAATTTGAAGGAGGATATTCAAATGCTTCAGCTTTTACAGCCAGTTCCTATGCAGTTGGCAAAAGATGCTGAGCGAGTGCAGGCAGGGATTGAAGATTATCAAGAACTTTCATTGGCGCGGCAGGGATTGACTTGGCTGTATAGCGTGACTTTAACGCTGGCGTTATTGCTGTCATTATTTTCAGCGCTGGCATCAGCTTCATTGCTCAGTGAGAAATTGAGCGCTCCATTAGGGATGCTGGCAGAAGGTACCCGCGCCATTGCACAAGGCGATTATAGCCGGCGTCATTTGGTTCAAAGTAGCGATGAGTTGGGTGTGTTGACAGAATCGTTTAATTTGATGACACAACAGTTACAAGAAGCGCAAGCGATTGCGCAGCATAATCAGCACGAGGTGGAAAGCGCGCGTGCACATTTGGAAAGTATACTGGCGAACCTTTCATCCGGTGTGTTGGTATTTGATGAGCAATTAGTGTTATCCAAGGCAAACCGTAGCGCGGAACAGATCCTGCAAGCACCATTAATTAGTCTGGATGGTGCCATTATAGAAGGATGTGTCGATAATGAACCGCAACTTCAAGTTTTGGTTACTGAAATTAGAGAAGGTTTTAATTCCGGAGCAGCAGGAGTTTGGCAGCGTCAGTTGACGCGCTTAGTAGATGGTCAAAATCAAGTGTTATTAATACGGGGAACGCGTTTGCCAAAAATATCCGGTGGCGGAGGCGTAGTGGTTTTTGATGATATTACTAATCTTTTGCAAGTTCAACGTGCAGTTGCGTGGGGTGAAATTGCACGTCGGCTGGCCCATGAAATAAAAAATCCACTAACACCGATTCAGCTTTCTGCCGAACGCGTGCAGCATAAACTTATACATAAGCTTAATGAAGAAGATGCAAGGATATTGCGGAGATCTACTGAAACAATTGTAAATCAGGTTGAAGCGTTGAAGAAAATGGTTAATGAATTTAGCCAGTATGCTCGTGTTCCTGAATTAGAGTTACGTCAGCTCGATTTTAATCGTTTGGTAAGGGAAGTTTTATCCTTGTATGAAGTTGCAAGCACAACAATTGATCGCAATAAACTTATTCCCATCAAACAAACATTAGCGGATGGTTTGCCAATGATCAGGGGGGATTCCGCACAGCTACGTCAAGTGCTGCACAATTTATTGCAAAATGCTCAAGATGCATTGATTGACACTGTAGAACCATTAATTGAAGTGAAAACTGAGGCGGTACATGGTGGTGTGCAACTGATTGTGCGTGACAATGGATGCGGGTTTTCGGATGAAATTAGGGCGCGTGTTTTTGAACCTTATGTTACGACTAAATTGAAAGGAACGGGACTTGGTTTGCCCATCGTAAAAAAAATTATTGAGGAGCATGAGGGGGTTATTCATATTGAAAATAAAAAACCTCAAGGTGCGCAGATATCGATAATTTTGCCCGCGCTTAGTAAGAGCTTATCAAAACAAGTCAATTAATGTGAGATTGAATCAATGGGATGATTCAAGAAAGGATAATAATTTTGATATAGTTACATGCCAAATGACGGACTAAGAACTTAGAGGATAAAATCAATACTTCTGAAAATTGATAGATATAGACAAGCTGATTAGATTTCGGCAGCGGAGAAAATTTTAAATGATAACAAACAATACAATACTTGTTGTTGATGATGAAATTGGTATACGTGAATTGCTGTCGGAAATATTACGTGATGAAGGATATCGCGTAGCGTTGGCAGAAAATGCCGAACAAGCCCGAGTTTGGCGGAGTCAAACGCGTCCAGATCTTGTGTTGCTAGATATTTGGATGCCTGATACGGATGGCATTACTCTATTAAAAGATTGGGCCAGTAACGGTATGCTGACAATGCCTGTCATTATGATGTCCGGGCATGGCACCATTGATACTGCAGTCGAAGCGACACGCATCGGTGCATTTGGTTATTTAGAAAAACCAATCCCCCTGCAAAAATTGTTGAGTACTGTCGTTAAAGCTTTGCGTGGAGGGCAAAGCAAGCAGCACATGGCGCTTTCACTGGCTAGCTTGGGCAAAGGCGCGTTAGTTGCTGAACTTAGAAAAAAGTTAGAGCAAGTTGCCAATTTGAAAACGCCATTATTGTTGATGGGGGAGCCCGGCGTTGGCGCAGAAATCTGTGCTCGCTTTTTGCATCGTCCCAGTACACCCTGGGTGGAGCCGGAAACATTAGCATCTCTGGCGGAATCACCATTGGATTTATTGGAATTGGCGCGTGACGGCTTATTATTTCTTAAAGATATTGGCGAGATTGGCAAATTGGCACAAAAAGGCCTATTGCTGCTGCTCACCAAATTAGATAAATATAATGTGCGCCTTGTGTGTGCGACATCGCAACCGTTAGCTGAATTAACAGCACAGGGCGCATATCTGCCAAAACTTTTTGAAATGCTCAGTGGCTTGAGTATCGGAATTCCACCTTTGAGAGCACACCGAGAAGATATTCCTGAATTGGCTAACCAAATTTTGTCTCGCTTTGCTGAATCAGGTGAAGCTCCTTCTTCCTTGCAATTTACTACCGCTGCGCTAAATTGCTTACGCAATTATGATTGGCCAGGTAATTTGACACAGCTCACAGGTGTAGTGCATTCCTTAGCATTGACTGGTACAGGTGATGAAATTTCAGTTGAAGCTGTGCAACAAGCAATGGTTTTTCCTGAGTCTGCTTCGTCGTCAGCAACATCAGAAATCCCTTTAGATCTTTCACTGCGCGAAGCGCGAGATTTATTTGAGAAAACTTATTTCGAAAGGCTGATTGATCAAGAAAATGGCAATATGACCCGGGTTGCTGATCGAGCTGGTTTGGAACGAACACATCTTTATCGCAAGATAAAATTGCTGGGAATCAAGCTGAGAGGGAATTGAGGGCAAGAAGAAATTTTTTCTACTGGATTGGTTTTACGCGCAAAATGAAGGTCTCTAGTTGTCGTATTACCCATCTTAAGAGATAATGCTAACTTTGCCAGCAATATACAGTCATAGGCTGGTGATAACTATTACTGTTTGATGAAAATTTAAGGGAGTTAGTATTGATGGGTACATTCAAGGATTTTGACGCGCCGGTATTTAGGGATTTAACCAGTGCGATTCGCGCACTGGCGATGGATGCGGTGCAAAAAGCCAATTCTGGTCATCCGGGTATGCCAATGGGGATGGCTGAAATTGCTGAAGTACTGTGGATTCATCATCTGCGTCATAATCCTGCCAATCCGGCGTGGGTGGATAGAGACCGATTTGTTCTCTCCAATGGTCATGGTTCAATGCTAATTTATGCGTTGCTACATTTGACAGGTTATGATTTGCCGATGGAAGAGCTCAAGCAATTTCGGCAGCTTCATTCCAAAACCCCTGGACACCCAGAATATGGTTATACGCCCGGAGTAGAAACAACTACAGGTCCGTTGGGCCAGGGAATTACTAATGCAGTGGGTATGGCATTGGCGGAAAAAGTGTTGGCAGCGGAATTTAATCGCCCTGGCTATAATATAGTGGATCATCATACTTATGTTTTCCTGGGGGATGGCTGTTTAATGGAAGGTATCTCGCATGAAGCTTGCTCGTTGGCCGGGACGCTTGGTTTAGGTAAGCTGATATGTTTTTATGATGATAATGGAATTTCTATTGATGGCCACGTGGAAGGTTGGTTTACCGATGATACGCCAAAGCGATTTGCATCTTACAATTGGCACGTAGTCCCGAATGTTAACGGTCACGATCCGGTGGCGATTGAAGCCGCTATTGAGGAAGCTAAGCGAGTAAATGACAAACCGTCGATGATTTGTTGCAAAACGGTAATCGGAATGGGCTCGCCCAATATGGCCAACACCCATTCGGTACATGGCGCTGCATTGGGTGATGCAGAAATTGCAGCCGCCCGTCCACATATTGGTTGGCATCATGCGCCTTTTGAAATACCTCAAGATGTCTATAGTACTTGGGATGCAAGGGCAAAAGGCCAGAAACTTGAAACTGAGTGGAGCGAGAATTTTGCGGAATATGCTGAAAAATATCCTGCTGAAGCTGCTGAGTTCAACCGCAGAATGGCAGGTGATTTGCCGGTAAATTGGAACGCTCATGTCGATAGCATTATTAGTCAAGTTAACGCAAAAGCAGAAACAATTGCCAGCCGGAAGGCTTCGCAAAATGCTATTGAAGGTTTGGCGCCCGTTTTGCCTGAATTGATTGGTGGTTCTGCTGATCTGGCCGGATCAAATTTGACTTTGTGGTCTGGTTCAAAAGGAATTGATCAACATAATGGCGGTAATTATATCTATTATGGCGTGCGTGAATTTGGTATGAGCGCCATTATGAATGGTTTGTCATTACATGGTGGTTTGATTCCTTATGGTGCTACATTCTTGATGTTCTCTGAATACGCGCGTAATGCACTGCGTATGGCCGCATTGATGAAAATTCGTAATATTTTTGTATTTACTCATGATTCAATTGGCCTGGGTGAAGATGGGCCCACGCACCAACCCGTAGAACAAACAGCTACATTGCGCTATATCCCCAATATGGACGTATGGCGGCCATGTGATACGGTTGAATCAACCATTTCATGGGCGCGTGCTATCGAGAGAAAAGACGGTCCTTCAACATTGATATTTAGCCGTCAGAATTTGCCATTTCAGAAACGTGATGCAGCGACGCTCAAATCGATTGAAAAAGGTGGCTACATCCTATCTGAAGCAAGCAATGGAAAACCTCAAGCCATTCTGATTGCCACAGGATCGGAAGTGGGTTTGGCTATGAACGCGCAAAAAACGCTGGCTGAAGAAGGTGTTTATGTGCGCGTTGTTTCCATGCCATGTACTAATGTTTTCGATCGCCAAGAACTCTCCTATAAGGAGAGCGTTCTACTAAAAGGTATTAAACGGATTGCTGTAGAAGCGGGAGTCACCGATTTTTGGCGTAAATATGTCGGATTGGATGGCGCTGTAGTAGGTATTGATACTTTTGGCGAATCCGCACCTGCAGATGTGCTATTCAAACATTTTGGCTTTACTGTGGAAAATGTGGTTAGGGCAGTAAAGAGTGTTCTCTAATTAAAGTTTAATAATTAATGATCAAAGCAAGCAGATGGAACTGATATCCGTCTGGTAACACAAGTTTCTTATTCAAGGAGTTTTAGTATGACAATTAAAGTAGGTATTAATGGATTTGGTCGTATCGGACGTATGGTTTTTCGCTCTGCAGTGCAAAATTTTCCTGATATAGAGATCGTTGCTATCAATGACTTGTTGGAGCCAGATTATCTGGCGTACATGTTAAAACACGATTCTGTTCATGGTCGATTTCAAGGCGATGTTTTAATTGACGGCAACACCTTGGTAGTGAATGATAAACGGATTAGACTGACTGCAATCAAAGATCCCGCAGAACTAAAATGGAAGGAAGTTGGTGCGGAAGTAATTATTGAATCAACTGGTTTGTTCTTAACCAAAGAAACTTGTGAGAAGCATCTGACGGCTGGTGCAAAGAAAGTTATTATGTCAGCGCCTTCCAAAGATGATACACCGATGTTCGTATATGGTGTGAATGACAAGTCTTATAAAGGTGAAAACATTATTTCGAATGCTTCCTGTACAACCAATTGTTTAGCGCCGATTGCCAAGGTATTAAATGATAAATGGGGTATTAAACGCGGCTTGATGACTACTGTTCATGCAGCAACCGCCACACAAAAGACTGTCGATGGTCCGTCTAATAAAGATTGGCGCGGTGGCCGCGGTATTCTGGAAAATATCATTCCTTCATCAACGGGTGCTGCCAAAGCAGTGGGGGTTGTGATTCCTGAACTGAACAAAAAGCTGACCGGTATGGCTTTCCGTGTCCCGACATCGGATGTATCAGTAGTTGATTTGACATGCGAGCTGGAAAAAGAAGCGACCTATGATGAAATTTGCAAGGCAATGAAAGAAGCTTCCGATGGTTCAATGAAAGGAGTATTGGGCTATACGGATCAAAAAGTAGTATCTACCGATTTCCGCGGTGAAAGCTGTACTTCCATTTTTGATGCTGAAGCTGGCATGGCATTGGATAAAAGCTTCGTTAAGGTGGTTGCATGGTATGACAATGAATGGGGTTATTCCACCAAAGTATTGGAAATGGTACGAACTGTTGCCAAATAATTGAGTATTTACCGATTCCGCCACTGATAGACAGAACAAATTCTGATTATTATCTGGGCGGTTAGTATTCCATTAGAAAGGCATAAAGGGTAGCGTTTGCTATCCTTTATATTTTCTTAGACACAACTCTGGAGATTGCCGTGTCAGTTATTAAACTTGTAGACCTTGATCTAAAGGGTAAACGCGTATTTATCCGCGCTGATTTGAATGTGCCCGTGAAAGACGGTAAAGTGACATCGGATGCACGCATTACCGCTTCTATGGCAACCATTAATCATTGTTTAAAACAAGGGGCCAAAGTGATGGTTACATCGCATTTAGGCCGGCCTGAAGAAGGACAGTGGAGCGAAGAAAATTCGCTGAAGCCTGTAGCAGATAATATTGCAAGCCGCTTGAATAAACCAGTACGATTGATTCGCGAATGGGTTGATGGTGGTTTTGAAGTTGCCGAAGGTGAGTTGGTGGTACTCGAAAATTGTCGAATCAATAAAGGCGAAAAAAAGAATGTAGAAGAAACGGCGCAAAAATATGCGAAATTATGCGACGTGTTTGTTATGGATGCATTTGGCACTGCGCACCGTGCTGAAGCTTCCACCCATGGTATTGCTAAATATGCCCCTGTGGCTTGTGCAGGGATTTTGCTGACGGAAGAACTGGATGCATTGACCAAAGCACTATTGAACCCGGCGCGTCCGATGGTAGCAATTGTTGGCGGTTCTAAAGTTTCAACCAAGCTGACGGTACTTGAATCGCTCTCAGAAAAAGTTGATCAATTGGTGGTGGGGGGAGGCATTGCGAATACCTTCCTGAAAGCTACCGGTAAGAATGTTGGAAAGTCGTTATGTGAAGATGATCTGGTACCAACAGCTAAAGCTTTAATGGATAAAATGGCTAAGCGCAATGCATCAATACCAATTGCAGTAGATGTTGTCGTCGGAAAAAAATTTGATGCCAACGAGCCGGCTGTGTTGAAAGATGCAGGTAGCGTCGAGGATGATGATATGATTTTTGATATTGGACCGAAAAGTGCGCAGGAGCTTGTCGATATCATCATGCGTGCCGGTACAGTGGTTTGGAATGGACCGGTAGGTGTATTTGAATTTGATCAGTTTGGCGCAGGTACAGAAAAAATTGCCAGAGCAATTGCACAAACCGATGCATTCACACTGGCAGGTGGTGGCGATACGATTGCGGCAATTCAGAAATATGATATCTACGACAAAGTATCATATATTTCAACAGCAGGTGGTGCATTTCTTGAGTTTTTAGAAGGCAAAAAATTACCCGCGGTGGAAATATTGGAAATGCGTGCTAATTAAACTTTACGAATAATGATTCGCAGAACAAAAATTGTAGCGACATTGGGACCGGCGTGCGTAAATCCAAAAATATTGGAGCGTATGATTCTGGCTGGTGTAGATGTTGTTCGGATCAATTTTTCGCATGGTACACGCGAACAACATATTGAATTTGCAGAATTGACACGCTCATTGGCACGAGCTGCGGGTCGTACTGTGGGGGTTCTGGCGGATTTGCAAGGTCCTAAAATACGCGTCGGCAAATTTGAACACGGTAAAATCAGGCTGGAAATAGGTGATCAGTTTATTCTCGATTCCTTCTGCGAATTAGGTAACCAGGAAAGAGTCGGATTGGACTATAAAGAATTGCCGAACGATCTCGAAACTGGTGCAACCTTAATGCTGGATGATGGCCGGATTGTGTTGGGGGTATCCGCGGTTAGGGATAGTCAGGTTTTTTGCGTGGTTGAACAAGGTGGCGTGCTGTCGAATAACAAAGGTATCAATCGCAAAGGTGGTGGACTTGGCGCACCAGCATTGACAAGCAAAGATTTGGAAGACATCAAGACAGCCGCAGAGTTTGGCGCAGACTATTTAGCTGTATCCTTTGTGCGGTCAGGTGATGATATTCGGCAAGCGCGCGCATTGATGCAAGAAGCCGGTGGAAAGGGCATGATCATGGCTAAGATTGAGCGTTCGGAAGCCATTCTTGCATTAGATGATATCTTGGAAGCATCCGATGCCATTATGGTTGCTCGCGGTGATCTGGCGGTTGAAGTTGGTGATGCTGCTGTTCCAGCACTCCAAAAAAGAATGATTCGTTCAGCCAGAACCAATAATAAGTTGGTAGTAACGGCAACACAGATGATGGAATCCATGATTACCAATCCAATTCCTACGCGTGCTGAAGTATCGGACGTGGCGAATGCTGTACTGGATGGTACGGATGCAGTGATGCTGTCGGCAGAATCGGCTGCCGGCGAATACCCTGTCGAAGCGGTAGAAGCTATGGCAAGAGTTTGTCTGGAAGCGGAAAAAGAGTATTTGGTTAGCCATGATCGGCGCACGATAACGGTCAATCAAGTAACCATTGAAGAAGCCATTGCGCGTGCAACTATGTTTACCGCCAGTGGCTTACAGATACGTGCGATTGCAGCATTGACACAAAGTGGTGTTACTGCATTATTAATGTCGCGCAGAAGCTCTAAAGTACCTATTTTTGCGTTAAGTCCAAATGAAGACACACGCAGACGGGTAACACTGTTTAGAGGTGTTTATCCAGTTGAATTTGGTGATGGATTAAGCGATCCGGAAATTATTCTCAATCTTGCTGAAGAAGAATTACTTAAGCGTGGTGTAGTGCGCAATGGTGATATCATGGTGATGACGATTGGTGAACCGGTGGGTAAATCCGGTGGTACCAATACCATGAAAATTATCAAAGTAGGCGAATGGAAATTAAGACATGGTATTGATGATGTTTCATGAATTGCTCGTAGCAATAATGCTCGAACTTTAGGCACCGACCAAGCAGCGAATGGTGGAAAGATATTTATTAAAGATAATGGCTTATACTAGTACGCGATTTATTATGACAATTTTTTAAGGAGATTTAAATGGCACTCGTATCATTAAGACAACTACTTGATCACGCGGCAGAAAATAGCTATGGTTTGCCAGCATTTAATGTCAACAATCTGGAGCAAATTCAAGCCATCATGCAGGCGGCTGATGAATGTAATAGTCCGGTAATCATGCAAGGTTCCGCTGGTGCAAGAAAATATGCCGGTGAGGCTTTCTTGAGGCACCTGATTGCTGCTGCTGTTGAAGCTTATCCGCATATCCCGATCGTAATGCACCAGGATCATGGCGCTTCTCCATCGGTATGCGTGAATGCCATCCGTAGCGGTTTCTCGAGTGTCATGATGGACGGTTCGCTAAAAGAAGATGCTAAAACCCCTTCTACTTATGATTACAATGTCAAAGTAACGGCAGATGTAGTGAATATCGCCCATTCTGTCGGTGTTTCAGTGGAAGGTGAATTGGGATGTCTGGGTTCGTTGGAATCCGGTATGGGGGAAGCGGAAGACGGGCACGGCGCTGAAGGCGTGTTATCGCATGATCAGTTGCTGACAGATCCGGAAGAAGCTGCCGATTTCGTGCGTAAAACCGGTGTGGATGCATTGGCAATTGCTATCGGAACTTCGCACGGCGCGTATAAATTTACCCGTAAACCTACAGGCGATATTTTAGCGATTCAGCGCATCAAGGAAATCCACGCACGTATTCCTAACACACACTTGGTGATGCACGGTTCCAGTTCAGTACCGCAAGACTGGTTGGAAATCATTCGCAAATACGGCGGTGATATAAAGGAAACTTATGGTGTACCGGTGGAAGAAATTCAAGAAGGGATTAAATACGGTGTACGCAAAGTGAATATCGATACCGATATCCGATTAGCTATGACCGGCGCGATTCGCCGCAGCTTGGAACAAGACAAAAGCAATTTCGATCCGCGCAAATACCTGAAAGAAGCGACCGCCGCCGCGAAAGAAATTTGTAAAGCCCGCTTTGAAGCTTTTGGCTGTGCTGGTCAGGCCAGTAAAATCAAACCGATCTCACTGGAAAGCATGGCGAATCGCTATGTTAAAGGTGAATTGAATGCGGTGATCAAGTAAATTTTTATGTCCGTAATCCTATGATTGGATAATATATTTCATCAATCATAGGATTAATTAAGAGTGATTCAGTCGTATCTCACTTTTGATATGCAACGCACTCTTGTTATTTCGACACACGATCGAGCTTAATGGCTTGCTTAAAAAACGCCATTGAGAGATGGCGGTTTTTTGATTTCAAAAATTTGGTAACAATCATCTGTGTATTCATACGGCGACTTTAACTTTAAATGCGTTGACTTGTGCGTGTTTAGTTTAGTGAAGGTAGACAGATATGCATACAAGCTGCGCTAATCCACTTACTTTCCATAACAGCTAGTTTATAAGTACTCAATCGATGCCTGGCTTACCTTTGGGTCAGGTTTATCTTATCTGTATCGCTTCGTATATTCTGTTCTTAATCGCTATTTATTTGTTGAATTGACAAAAAACATTTTAAAAAGGATTGGTTGCTCATGAAACCTAAAATCATACTCTCATCACTAGATGTGGAAAGGCTTGAAAATATCCTGGTATCAATGGCTGATGATAATTTTCCAGGCATAAATGATCTCGAAGAAGAACTCGCCCGTGCTGATGTGGTTGATCCAAAGGATATTCCTGCTACGGTTGTGACGATGAATTCAACAGTGAGATTCAAGGTCGAATCTTTGAACAGTGAATTTCTGTTGACTCTGGTATATCCGAAGGATTCGGATGCTGCCAAGGGGAAGATTTCCATACTGACTCCTGTGGGAAGTGCGCTTTTAGGGCTTTCTCAAGGTGATGAAATTGAATGGCCCAAGCCAAACGGCGGATTGATGAATGTTCGTATAGAAGAAATCACATATCAGCCTGAAAGATCTGGCGAGTATCACCGGTAATGGAATTACTATCTGATTGCGATTCATTCAAGCAGATTCGAATTCTCGTCTGCCACCGTTCGATGGATGACATGAATAGTCATTTTAGCGTGTGCTGCCAAATTTATGCTCATGCTGATTTTTTCGGAGGCACATAACCTACTGGTTGTTCCGCTCCTGCGCCAAAGAAATGAGCTTCCAGTTGTTCTGCCAGATATTTGCGCGCCTTGGGGTCAGACAGGTTGAGGCGATTTTCGTTGACCAGCATGGTTTGGAGTTTTAGCCACTGATTCCAGGCTTCTTTAGAAACATTGTCAAATATACGTTTACCGAGTTCGCCGGGGTAGGTTTGAAAATCCAGGCCTTCAGCTTCGTGGCCCAGCTTAATACATTTCACCATTCTTGCCATTTATGCTCCTAATTAATTAAAAATACTTAGTGAGAAAAAAGCCGCCATTATGAAATGTTCCTTGCTTTGCGTAAACAGCCACCGTGGATCTTGCCTGGAAATGCTATAGATGCTTGATCAGAACTTTCGAGCGGCGTTGATAGTTATAAAAATTCTGCTTGGCCTTGGGTAATTCCGCAGGGGTGGTGACGCTAAAGCCATGCTCAATAAACCAGTGAGTAGCATGCGTGGTGAGCACAAATAGAGTATGAATCTCTTGAGAGGCAGCCTGAGCTTCGATATATTTTAGCAAGCGATTACCATGCCCAAAATCGCGATAATCGGGATGGATCGCCAAACAAGCCAGTTCGCCGGAATTTTCCTCCGGAAACGGATAAAGTGCCGCACAACCGAGAATGACGCCATCATGTTCAAGAACAACGAAGCGGTCGATTTCAATTTCCAGTAATTCACGGCCGCGTCTGACCAATATACCTTCGGCTTCGAGTGGTTCAATCAGTTTCAAAATGCCGCCAACATCATCAATTTTGGCTTTTCTGATGGCCTGTAGTGTTTCCTTGGATATCATCGTACCGATGCCATGATGCGTAAAAAGTTCTTGCAAAATAGCGCCATCAGTATGGCGATTGATCAAATGCACGCGGGCTACCGATATTTCGCAAGCTTTAATTGCGCAGTGCAGAAAAAGCTGGATTTCATCGGACAGTCCAGTAGCTATTTTCTTTTTACCTAATAGCGATTTAGTCTCTTCTACGGTGAGTTCGCGCGGCAATACAGGTTTTTCTTCAATAGCAGACGTATGCTGAGTCAGTGTATCCCAGAGAAAAATCAATTTTTCAGCGCGTAAAGCAATGGCGGTTTCGGTTGCTACATTTTCCATGGTCAAATTGAAAATTTCTCCGGTCGGAGAATAACCGAGTGGGGAAATAAGCACTACGCTGCCTTGTTCTAAATTTGCGGTAATGGCTTGTGCATTGATTTTTCTAACCTTTCCGGTATGCAATAAATCGACGCCATGAATTACGCCGTATGGACAAGCGATGACAAAATTACCACTGGAAACCTTAATTGCGGCATTTGCCATAGGGGAATTGGGTAGACCCATGGATAGCAAGGCGGCGATTTCATGGTGAATTCTTCCTACCGATTCCTTCACGCATTGCAATGCGGCAGGATCCGTGACACGAATATCCATCACGGTTTGAGTTTCCAGTTGCGATTCATCCAGGCGCAATTGAATTTGCGGGCGCGCACCATGCACCAGCACCAGGCGGACACCTAGGCTGGCCAGTAAATTGATATCGTGAATAAAATGTACAAATTTTGCATCGGTAATCATTTCACCATTAAAACCGATGACAAAAACCTTTCCTCGGAACGCATTGATATAGGGCGTAACTGAGCGGAACCAAGAAACAAATTCAGTCGTGATGTGGGCGTTCATGGTAATTGGTGAAATGAGTCGTTAATTGGTATTCGAATCAATAATCCCCCCATATTGCTTGGAGTGCGGCAATAGCTGCCAGCGCTGCGCTTTCTGTACGCAAAATGCGTTTGCCTATGCGAATTGGAGCAAAGCCGCTATGTACAATAGCGGTTTCTTCTTCCTGCGTAAATCCGCCTTCGGGGCCTATAACGAGCGATACCTTAGCATTTTCAGTTGGCCGTGAGATATCTCGCAAACCTGTGGGAGCGGTTGTAGATAGCATAAGATGGAGATCATGTGCTGATTGAGTGGATTTCTTTTGACTTAACCATTGAGGTAAAGGAATTAGCGGAAACACTTGTGGTATAACATTTCTGCCACATTGTTCACAGGCTGAAATGACTATTTTTTGCCAGTGTTGTAAGCGCTTGGAGGAGCGTTCATCAGACAAGTGTACGATACTGCGTGCAGTACTTACGGGTTGGATGGATGTTACACCGAGTTCCACCGTTTTTTGTATGATCCAATCCATTTTTTCAGTGATGCATATTGCTTGTGCAAGTTCTATTTTTATCGGCGATTCGCATTCGATCCCATGAAAACTTTCAATCAGGGCGGTAGTGCCCGATTTATTGATGGTTTCAATGCGCGCAGAGTACTCACCGCCATACCCGTTAAATAGTGTAATTGCATCACCTTTTTTTAATCGCAAGACTCGCACAGCATGGTGCTTGTTATTCGCAGATAATTCAATGATTTTTCCAGGGGTAATTTCTGTTGGGTGATAAAAACGCGCGTGCATGATGAAGCCTTAACGTGGTCAATGACAATTCCCAGAAATATACTCGTGATAATATAGCACGATATTTGCCCGGTATTGCCGGATCGTCATGTGGATTTTGTAGACGATCAACGTAAGTATGTGTGAGGGTTATTCATAATTGTGGGAGATAATCAATGGTAAGTTTACAAACACCGGTGTGTGATTTTGGCTGGAAAGCAATCGATTTTGACTTGCTGGGTGTCGATGGAAAACGCTATAACCTTGCATCGGCCAAAGGGGAAAATGGATTGCTGGTGATGTTTATTTGTAATCACTGTCCGTATGTGAAAGCAGTGCAGGATCGCATTATTCGTGATGTGAGTGAATTAAAATTGCATGGTATTAATGCTATAGCCATCATGTCCAATGATCCAGCGGATTATCCGGAAGATTCATTCGACAATATGGCTTTGGTAGCTAAACAATTGAATTATCCTTTTCCGTATGTTTGGGATGAAACTCAGGAAATTGCCAAGCAATATGATGCCGTATGTACGCCTGATTTTTTCGGTTTCAATAATAAACTGGAATTGCAATATCGCGGGCGTCTTGATGCGTCACGGAAAGAAGCAGCGCCAGCAGATGTACGTCGGGATTTATTTGAAGCTATGGTACAAGTGGCTAAAACAGGCCGCGGTCCAGAGGATCAAATTCCTAGTATGGGCTGTTCGATTAAATGGCGGATGGAATAAACGTGCTCGAAAAAGTAATTGAAGTCGTCAAAGATGTTGCGCAGCAAGTAATCATGCCGCGTTATTTGCAAGTCGATCGGCAACTGAAATCGGATGGCAGTTTTTTTACTGAAGCCGATGTGGCGGCACAAAATGCTTTGTTGGATGCTTTGCAGAAAATTCGCCCCGCAGCTGCGATGGGCGAGGAAATGTCTGATGCGGAACAAAGGGGACAATGGGAAAAAGGAATGACAGGATTATGGAGTATCGATCCGATTGATGGCACTTCCAACTTTTTCAATGGATTGCCTTATTTTGCAATTTCGGTTGCTTTTATGGAGTATGGCAAGGGTGTGTTGGGAGTCATTTATAACCCGGTAACAGATGAGATGTTTTATGCCACAAAAGGTGGAGGCGCTTTTCTTAATGGTATTGCTTTGCCAATTAAGCGATATGTGCCAAATTTAAAAAGTGCCACAGCCAATGTAGATTTAAAACGCCTTGATCGCAGATTAGCAGCAAAAGTGGCGGCTTATCCACCCTATGCGTCGCAGCGAAATTATGGCGCTTGCGCACTTGAATGGTGCTATACCGCAGCCGGCTATTTTGATTTGTATTTGCACGGTGGACAAAAACCATGGGACTATGCGGCCGGTTCGCTCATCCTTGAAGAAGCGGGTGGGAGTATGTGTGGCTTTGATCAGGACGATTATTGGGCGGGATCGCCGTGGCAACGATCAGTAATTGCGGCGTTGGATGCTGGGTTATTTGCTCAGTGGCGGGATTGGGTGCGTGAAAATCGTTAAAATGACAAAATTTTTGATAAAGAGATAATTTGAAGCGAAATAGGGCGTTCAATTGAAAATTATAATTCTGGGCGCAGGGCAAGTAGGTTCATCAGTTGCAGAAAGTTTGGTCAGCGAGGCTAATGACATTACCGTAGTGGATATTGATTCCAAACGACTGGCATTATTGCAAGATCGCTTCGATCTACGGACAGTTGCTGGCAATGCCTCACATCCATCGGTGCTTACGAATGCAGGTGCGCATGACGCGGATATGGTTCTGGCGGTTACTGAAAATGACGAAACCAATTTAGTTGCTTGCAAGCTTGCCGCCACCTTATTTAATACACCCACAAAAATTGCACGAATTCGATCGACAGAGTATTTGGCGCATCCCGAGATTTTCTCAAACGAAAATTTTTGTGTTGATTTTGCCATTAGTCCAGAACAAATTCTCACTGAATATATAGAAAAGTTAATTGAGTTTCCTGAAGCATTGCAGGTACTTGATTTTGCATCTGGGAAAGTAAGCTTGGTGGCGGTCCGCGCATTGAAAGGCGGTGCTTTAGTCGGGCAGCAATTGCAGGAATTGCGCAAACATGTTCCTAATGTGGATACCCGGGTAGCAGCCATTTTTCGCAAAGATCGACCAATAATTCCTGAAGGTGATACGGTTATCGAAGCTGAGGATGAAGTATTTTTCATCGCAGCAACTGAAAATATCCGCACAGTGATGCGCGAATTAAGGAGCATGGATAAGCCTGTTAAACATGTGATGATCGCCGGTGGCGGGAAGATTGGCAGGCGTCTGGCTCAGACGTTGGAGAACGATTATCAAGTCAGAATTATTGAACACAATTACCAGGCTTGCGAACACCTGGCGGAAGAAGTGAACAATACCCTCGTGTTGCATGGTGATGCAACTGATGAAACATTGCTGGAAAGCGAGAATATTGCAGATATGGATATGTTTTGTGCGCTAACAAATGATGATGAAAATAACATTATGTCATCGCTGCTGGCAAAACGATTGGGAGCGCATAAAGTTATTTCATTAATCAACCGTCGTGCTTATGTTGATTTAGTGCAAAGTGGCGGTATTGATATTGCCATTTCACCCGCACAAGTTACGATTGGTTCATTATTGGCTTATGTTAGGCATGGTGATGTGGAAGCAGTTCATAGCTTGCGACGTGGAGCCGCAGAAGCTTTGGAATTGGTGGCACATGGTGATGCGAAATCGTCCAATGTGGTAGGTAGAAAAATTGAAGATATCAAGTTACCCAAAGGTGCGACTATCGGTGCTATTGTTAGAGGCTTGCCAAAATCTGCAGGCATTTTTGGTAAAGATCTGATATCAGAGATGCAAGAAGAACTGCATCGTAAACCTGATGACAACATACAAGTCATTATCGCACACCATGACACGATTATAGAGCAAGAAGACCATGTCATCTTGTTTGTGATCAATAGAAAAATGATTCGCGAAGTAGAAAAACTCTTTCAAGTCAGTGTTGGGTTTTTATAAGTAAGCATCGGCATGAATAGGCTTTTTGCAGTTGTCAATGTTCTAGGCAAGATGGTTTTGATATTCGGACTTACCATGCTTATTCCTCTGGCTTTTGCTGAGTGGAACGATGATGGTGCGCGATCAGTGTTTGAAGAATCAATTTTGATAACTTTGGGATGTGGTGCGGTGATGTGGCTGGCAACACATCATTATAAGCGTGAACTGCAAACAAGAGATGGTTTCTTGTTGGTTGTGCTGGTTTGGTCGGTGCTACCCGTTTTTGCCATGCTTCCTTTGTTATTCTATTTGCCCGAGCTTAACCTGAGTATGGCTTATTTTGAGGCTGTTTCAGGATTAACGGCTAGTGGTGGGACGGTATTATCGGGACTGGACCTTCTACCTCCATCAATTAATCTATGGCGCGGTGAGATTATATGGCTTGGTGGGATGGGATTAATTGTGCTGGCTGTGGCGATCTTGCCATTGCTTGGTGTCGGTGGTCGGCAGTTAATGAATGCCGAAATACCTGGACCAATGAAAGAAAATAAACTAACTCCTCGTATTGCTGAGACTGCTAAGGGGTTATGGACTATTTACGCGAGCTTAACTTTGATTTGTGCCATTAGCTACAAGTGGGCTGGTATGAATTGGTTCGATGCGGTTATGCATGCATTTACTACGCTGGGATTGGGCGGATTCTCGTCTCATGATGCCAGTTATGGATATTGGGATTCGCCACTGATAGAAGCTATCGCAATTGTATTCATGTTAATTGCGGGAATAAATTTTGCAACTCACTTTCTGGTCTGGCGAGGAAAAAGTTTAACCGCTTATCGTTATGATTCTGAGGTTGGTTGGTACCTTATTATTGTGCTAGGTAGTTGCATGACACTGGCACTGTATCTGTGGCTTATGAATATTTATGCAGATCCATTGACGGCATTACGTTATGCAGCTTTCAATATTGTTTCTGTTGCAACAACTACCGGATACAGTAATACAGATTACAATCTGTGGCCTATGTTTATACCATTATGGATGCTGTTTTTATCGGGTTTTTGCACATCATCGGGTTCTACTGGTGGTGGTATAAAAATGATTCGTGCTCGAATATTATATCAACAGGTGTATCGCGAAATGATCACCATCATGCATCCTAATGCTGTTATTCCAGCCAAGTTAGGTAGAAGTATTGTTGCTAGCCGTGTCATTCTCGCTGTACTTATTTTTTTGTTTGTTTACTCAGCAAGTATCGTGATAATGACACTTATATTGACATTAAGTGGATTAAATTTTATTACTGCTTTTTCTGCTGTAGTAGCTTGTATTAATAACTTAGGTCCGGGTCTTGGTGAGGTGGGGCCGGCAAATACTTATGCATCGTTAACTGATTTTCAAACTTGGGTATGTAGTTTTGCTATGTTGCTAGGTAGATTGGAGTTTTTTACATTGCTTGTTATATTTACACCTGCTTTTTGGCGGAAGTAAATTTTCTTCTACTCAATTTAATGGGGAGTTTTCGTGGATAATGCCAATGCATTGAAAGGTGTTAAGGTCATGATTATCGATGATAGCAATACGATCCGAAAAAGTGCGGAAATTTTTCTGAAATCTTCAGGTTGTGAGGTTTTGTTAGCAGAAGATGGATTCGAGGCAATGTCTAAGATTGTGGATAATTCTCCGGATATCATTTTTATTGACATCGTCATGCCGCGTTTGGATGGCTATCAAGCATGTATGCTTATCAAAAGAAATCCTATTTATCAATCCATTCCCGTGATTATGTTATCCAGTAAAGACGGTTTATTCGATAAGGCGAAGGGGAGAATAGCAGGATCGGATGATTATCTAACAAAACCATTTACTGCTGATGGTTTTTTGAGCATAATACGAAAATATGTAACGACCTGCGTTGCATAGTTGAAAATTAGTAAAAGCGAAAAGTAAAATTTCTATATTTTTCAGGTAGTTCTGTTTGTGTTAAAAATATTACCTCTAAAACCATTCTTTAATCCTATTCTAGAAGTGGAAAGGGGGTTGGATATATCAAGGGATGCTGATTATGGGTGAAG
>CADEDJ010000013.1:0-21419 GCA_902826055.1 uncultured Nitrosomonas sp.
CCTCCCTCATAAATCATGGTATTATTATTTCAGTTTCTAATGCAAATTGGAATAACTCACTGTTAATAGGAAGTTATTGTAGCCTTTTCATGCCCGAAAATGCGCTGGCGGCAAAGCCGATAAACGCCGCCAATCCACACCAGATGTCAGCCACTCCCATTGTGCTTGCGTCAGTGCAAAACAACATTCATTTAACTTCGGCCAAATAAATTTACCCTGATGCAATCGGCGCTGGCACAGCCATACACCTGTACCATCCCATAACAATACTTTGATACGATTCCTAGCGCGATTGCAAAATACAAAAGCCGATCCCGCGCAGGGTGATTGTCCCAGTGTTTGCTGAACAAGCATCGATAAACCGTCAATACCCCGGCGCATGTCCACCGGCTCAACCGCCAGCCAGATTTGCCCAGTGCTTGCAATCAGTCCAGACATCTCAATAATTCGCCTAACCATTGCGGTGATACACCTGCTGGCAGTTCCAGTGCATGTCCTTGCGGACAACGTAAACACAATGTGCCAGACGAGGAAGCTATTGATTTGATCTCAACTGGAATCAAAGTCGGCGTAGTTGTGGTTACTTGCTCGGAACGATAAAACCGCAACCAGTTCGAAAATGTTTTGGAATTCAGCTTACAATGACGACAATATGCCACCTGTGTTAATCCACTTTCTTGCCAAGTTTCTATATGTTTCTGCTGATGTGTAGACAACGCCATTTGTTATCCTCATGAAAAATGTTTGAGAATAATGGCATTTTTTAAAATATTTTAGATGGTAGCGTTGGACGCTTACATCCTAACCAACTCATCAGCAATAGCACTTACCTTTTTGCGCTTTACTGCCTTGAATATAAAGACAAGATGGCCGTACATGGCTACCGGACGGTTGCTTCCACGGCGTTGAATCAATGGAGTGATTGGTTCGCTGGTCGCTGAAATAGCGAAAGTAAGTGTGTTATTTCTTCATTGCGGATTTTAAAATTGTGCATAAAAGGAATTACTTTAAATTGGATGAATTCAGCTATATTTTCGTTCATGGAAAAATTAGCGACAAAACGCATAAAAAAATCGATAACTTTCTCTTCATCTATTGCATGAAATGGGTGTAATGTTTGACTACACAATAAGTGGCTAGCCGAACATAAGAAAGGTGTTAATCGCTTAAACTGTTCAATGTCTTCAGATTCAAAGTAACAATTTGTTAAAAGCGCTACAAAATTATTTTCCAGTGCAGCCAAGCGTAAATTATAGAAAAATGCGACTGCATGAATTTGCAAAGGGTTTTCAGGAATCTGAATCGCAGCTTCATAATCCATTGTTGGGATATGTGAATCCGTAAGTCGCTGCAAATGATTAAATACTGAATAACACTCTGCGCCTACTTGTTTGTCTGTTTTCATTGGATTCACCTGTTATATCATTAATTAATTGAAGTTTTTTCCTGATAATAAAATTGAACAGAGTCAATTTAATCATAGATATATTGATAGATAAGCAATAATTAACGATACATTTGGCCCTTTAATATTACTAAATAATCTTGAAAATTTTTCTTAAGTAGTTGAATTGCTAAAATATGCATGTATTCTGCGGTAGCCACACTGCATCAATTTGTTATCTTGAACGCCAAACTAGCGACAGGGATCGAATCATATTGTCGATTGTTAGAAACGATTAGTAACATTCCACTGACAGAAGGAATCGAAAAAATCGCATTATGGATAACAAAAAGTGTTGGATTGGATTGCTTCATCCAAACTACTTAATCTCTGAAATATTCAGAATAATTTACGATCATGTCGAATGAGATCATCGGATGTAAAGTGGTTTGTTTTTTTATATTGTACAATGCTAGCAGAAGCTAAAAAATGGAGTTACAACAATGAAAATCCACGAATATCAAGCCAAAGCAATTCTACAAAAATACGGAGTAGTTACACCCAAAGGTATCGTCAGTTTTAGCGTTGATGAGGCAGTAAATGCTGCGAAACAATTAGGTGGTGAGTTGTGGGCGGTGAAAGCACAAATTTATGCCGGTGGGCGTGGTAAAGGTGGTGGTGTGAAGGTGGCACGATCATTGGACGAAGTACGGCAACAAGCAGGTGATATTCTAGGCATGCGATTGGTGACACACCAGACCGGACCGGAAGGGCAGGTAGTACACCGACTGTTTATCGAACAGGGTGTAAAAATCGAGAAAGAATTTTATGTGGGTATGGTGGTTGATCGCCGTCAGCAACGCGTATGTTTGATGGCAAGTTCTGAAGGTGGAATGGATATCGAGAAAGTAGCGGCAGAAACACCGGATAAGATTTATAAGGTGTTTATCGATCCAATTACCGGGCTGAGCTTGCAGCAAGCGGAGGACATCGCGAAAAAAATCGGTATTCCAATGCAGTGTATGTCGCAAGCGGTAGCGCTGCTGCAAGGGTTATACCGGGCTTTCGATGACACTGATGCATCATTGCTGGAAATCAATCCACTGGGATTAGTTGCCGGAGATCAAGTGATGGCGCTTGATGCAAAACTGAATTTTGATGACAATGCATTGTTTCGCCACCCCGAAATTGTTGCACTGCGTGATCTGGATGAAGAAGATCCGGTCGAAATCGAAGCCTCAAAACATGAGTTATCATATATTCCACTGGATGGCAATATTGGTTGCTTGGTCAATGGTGCAGGTTTGGCGATGGCAACGATGGATATCATTAAATTATACGGTGGAAATCCAGCTAATTTTCTCGATGTTGGTGGAGGAGCAACAGCGGAGAAAGTAACCGAGGCGTTTAAATTAATGCTGCGTAATTCCAAGTTACAAGCAATTCTGGTTAATATTTTTGGCGGCATTATGAAATGTGATGTCATTGCGCAGGGTGTAGTAGCCGCAGCACGTGAGGTACAATTGACCGTGCCGTTGGTGGTGCGACTGGAAGGCACCAATGTCGATCTTGGGAAAAAAATTCTGACGGATTCCGGTCTGCCAATCATTTCCGCAGATAACATGGCCGATGCTGCTCAGAAAGTGGTAAATGCCGCCAGGATTCACTAAGAATGAATATCCACATCTACGAGGAGAGTAGTCCGTTATGTCCATTCTGATCGACCGTAACAGCCGTGTTATGACGCAAGGCATTACCGGTAAAACTGGGCAATTTCATACGCGTATGTGTCGTGATTATGCGAACGGTAAAGCTTGTTTCGTTGCAGGCGTTAATCCGCGTAAACCCGGTGAAGATTTTGAAGGTATCCCGGTTTATGCGACGGTAAAAGAAGCGAAACAACAAACTGGCGCTAATGTTTCGGTTATTTATGTGCCACCGCCTTTTGCTGCGGCAGCTATAGACGAAGCTGTAGAAGCCGAACTGGATTTGGTGATTTGTATCACTGAAGGTATTCCGGTGCGTGATATGATCCGTTCACGCTACAAAATGCAGGATAAGAAAACCCGCTTGATCGGACCGAATTGTCCAGGGATTATCACGCCGGATGAGATCAAAATCGGTATTATGCCCGGCTATATCCATAAAAAAGGACGCATTGGCGTCGTTTCCCGTTCAGGCACTCTAACTTATGAAGCAGTGGCGCAATTGATGGCATTCGGATTGGGGCAATCAACGTGTATCGGTATTGGTGGTGACCCAGTGAATGGTTTGAAACACCTGGATGTTATGCAATTATTCAATAATGATGATGAAACCGATGCGGTATTGATGGTGGGTGAGATTGGCGGTAGCGACGAGGAGGATTGTGCGCGCTGGATGAAGGAAAATATGCGGAAACCGGTGGTTGGATTTATTGCTGGCGTTACTGCGCCACCCGGTAAACGTATGGGACACGCGGGAGCAATTATATCTGGCGGTAAAGGAACGGCACAGGAGAAGCTGGAAGTGATGGAATCTTGCGGTATTAAAATCACGCGGAATCCAGCGGAAATGGGTAAGTTGTTGAAATCGGTTTTATAGATAGCTGCGGAATTTATTAATAGCAGGGACTTGAAGGCATACTATCAAAGTGTGCGGGCAACCAATAGAAAAACACACAAGCCATTATGGCATCGTCTTTCCAATCGCCAATACGGCTCCTTCTATCTATTATTTCAGGCATTTTTCAATGTTGGCGTTGTCTTTTATTTTGTCTCGCCTGTCATAATCACCATATCTTTTAGATAGGTCGTTGAGGCTTTCCTCAGATACTTATGCAAATCTCCACCGTGTGCCTCATTCGCATAAATATCAATTGATAAATCGTTTCATGGTGTAGCAATAGATTCTTTATGAGGCCTCAAGTACAAGATACTTACTGCGGACTTGGATGTTGGTGGATCAATCGTATTAGCCATTGCAAAATTTCAACTATTTTCTTGCGCGCCTCGCAATACTGTAGTGATGTTCAATGGCCAGTTAATGGGTTTGCTTCGGCCGGTAATTTCACTTGCTACTATTGCGTTTCTGCTCCCGGCTTATCGTCGATGCCGATCTGGCTTATTAACTTTGCCATTTACTGTTGTATATGTCCTGCTTTAAATGAACGACCCTCGCCCCAAGGGACGAGGTTATTCATTTGTGAATGTTTTACACAATGCAAGTTTATTCTTTAAGTAATTGAATATTATCAAATACTACAGTGAATGAGGTGCCAACTCCAGGCTCACTAGCGACTTTAATTTTTAATTTATTATTTTCTGCTGCAATCTTAACAATAGATAAACCGATACCGCTTGTTGCTTTATTATGTAAGGCTGCTCTAGGAGAATAAAAGTATTCATTAAATATATTCGGCAATTCCTTGCTTTCAATTCCAATACCATGGTCAGTAATAATAATGTTTGCCTGATGATTCGATATGATTTCAGAAATAATTTCAACAGACGTACCTTCATGAGAATAGGTTATTGCGTTGGAAATAATATTTTCGAAAAGGATTTCTAATTGATCCGGTATGCATTGGCAAGAAAAATTTTCGACTGATACATGTAGTGAAATTTTCTTTGTATTTATGAGAGGAGTTAGCTTATCAATACATTTTTTCAAGACCGTTTTGATAGCAATAGACTCAGATTTTGCTGTGTCAAGGCAATTGGTTTTCAAACGTTCCAATCTGAGTAGATCAAGAATTAAGCCAGACATATTTTTAGCTCGAAAATCCATTTGATCTAATGCTTCACTGATTTCAGGCGTCATTTCTCCCAAATAACCTTCTTTAATGAGATTGATCTTACTCCGGATAGCATCAAGTGGTGATTTAAGTTGGTGTGTTATCAATAAAGCATATTGATCTTTCTCTACTTGGGCTTGCTTGATTTGCTTGTAAGCATGGGAGAGATGACGCTCGTGATTGCGAACGATTAATGAGAGCCTTGAAACGACATACCAAACTACAAGAAAAAGGATATCAAGAAAAAGCATCCAAATTATCGCACCGTCCCTGCGTGCACTTTCAGACAAAATGTAGTCGCCCTTTACTAGAGCTGACAATGGCGCCTGATTAATAAGGAAATTATCAATTGCAATGACAATTGCATCCATCACGCATACTAGTATCGTTACATACAGGCTTTCCCGGGTCGAGAAAAAAATACAAGCTAGCGCGATGTGCAGAACATAAAAGAAAGAAATCGGTGTAGATGTACTGCCAATATAATGAACTACAACCGAGAGGCAGATCAAATCAACTATGATTTGAGCCCATAAATTGATCGTAGGTGAGTTGTATTTGCCTGATTTGCAATAGTCTAAAGCAAAGAGGTAAGCAATATTTGCAATAATCAATACGATAATGATAGCAATTGGCCATTTCTGCTGTTCAGTAATTCCTACCTTGGCAAGAATATCTGATGCCGACAGCATTAAAATTTCAAAAAAAACCAATATTGCTATCAGTATCCACCGAAAGGTGATAAACCAGCGAATGTTGGTGATTAATACATCATCGCTAAGTTTTAGTTTTTCTCCATTCATTCCAAATAAGCTTTGGTCGCCTGGCTTACCCCAAGAAAACTCTGTAATTGTCATCGCTATTTAGCCTAACTAAGCCGCCGCTCCTGTATTTCTTAAGCGATCATTAATTGTTGCCAATAAACTTACTGGTTCGACTGGTTTTTCCATAATACAAACCCACTCATGCGAGCCATCTTCAAAATACGGGCGAATCATGTCGCCCAGAGATGTTAGAAAAATAGTTTGTAATTTAGGGTAACGTTTGTGAATTTGTGCATAAGTCGTTAAGCCTGCATCCATTGATTCAACCATAACATCAAGGATTGCCAAATCTGGTAAGTTGGATTCATCCTGGAGTGATTCAATAAAATCTTGCATGGACAGATAACTGTCAACTTCGTATCCTTGTTTTTTTAAAATACGCGATACTGACTCGCGAATATCTGAATCATCGTCAACATGTGCAATTCGTGGTGCCATAATAATTAATCTTCCTTTCTTGTGAATTAGTTCGATAAAATTGAGTTTTAGTAGATACCATTTTTTTATCGGGGTTATTATTCAATGGATCTTAGCCTAATGAATGTGAATAATATGTGAAATTAAGCTAACGGCAATAAAACAAAAAAATAGATGTATCGATCGTTATCAAATAACTTTGATAGCTTTAGTTTCAATGTTTATCAGATGGCGGTTAAGTAGTTGTTTCTGCTTGTATCAATTTCTAGTGAAGCGTCGATTCAGCTTCACGAAATAGGGCATCAACTGCCAATGCATCCAAGCGATATTGGTGATTACACATTTCGTCATTAACAATAACTTCTCCGAATTCTTTTAAAATCGAATCAACCTCCTTGCGTCCTAACAAACGCAGCATAGCATAAATTTTTGCAGGATTTTTTTGACATCCATAATGGACAGTATGCGCATCAAAAATGCGTATAGTTTCTTCATGGAACAGACGGATTAAAATCTCTTCAGTAGCAAGTTCTAATAAAGTTTGGTCATATAGGGTGGCTGTCATTGCTTCGATACGAGTCCATCCATCGGGATCGAGCCTGTCCGCCGCAGGTAATTTCTGTAACATCAGGCCGAAAATGAATTGTTCAGTGGTGATCAAAAAAAGACGCGAAGGTAATTGTTCAGATTGTTTGAAATAGTGCTCAAAAATTTCCGCGATATTGTGACCATCCATCGGAACAATACTTTGATAAGTTTCATGAATGGCCGGCATATCCAATGTTAAAAGTAATTGGCCGCGTCCGAGTAAATCGGAAACCGACTGGGATTCAATTTGTTGTAAACACTTTGCCATACTACGAATATGCAAACTTTCATTGCAATCAATAACTAACATTGAAATTGGGCCATCACCCATGAGCTGAATGGTTAAGCGGCCAGCTTGCTTCAGATTATTTCTGAGGAGCAATGTGGTTGCACTCATTTCTCCGAGCAATTGCGCAACCCTGTGAGGGTAATGACGCCCTGATAACATTTGCTGCCATACCGTATCTAGACGCACAATAGCACCACGTATATCTAGATTTTCTAGAAGAAAACGTTGTACACAGTCGCTCATTTTTTAAAGCCTTTGCTTTGATTAATAATTTTTTACATGGAAGTGTATATTATAGGTGATTGCTTTGTAATGCTATCCACGCTTGTCCTAATGCGATAGCGCTATCATCGGGCTGCATTTGGTGAGCACAAATGAGTTGAACAGAGGATTGAGTTAAGCATTGTTTTAATCCATTTGTCAAAATAGCATTGTGAAAGCAACCGCCACCAATAACTAGTTTTGAAATATTATATTGTGTAGCTGCCTCCTTTACCCACACTGCTAATCCTGCGATCAGAGTAGCATGGAACAATGCAGCAGCATAGGGAATTTCATTTTTTGCATCTTGATATTCAAGTAATGTCTCAAGTAACGGTGAAAAATCAAGATTGTTGTCAGCAGTTATGAGATAGCCTTTTGTTAGAGCAGGTACGGAACCATGATTTTGAGCCAATTGCTGTAATTGTATGGCAGCTTGGGCTTCATGAGATTGAAATAATGTGATGCTTAATAGACCAGCAGCGGCATCAAATAATCTTCCCATACTAGATGTTTGTGGACAATTTAAATCGTTAGTTAACATCGCAACAATCGTCTCGACTGCCGGCTGACTTGCAAATCGTCGCAGAATTTCGTCCTTACGGTTGAGTTTTGCCAAGGCGGAGGCTGCCATGCGCCACGGTTCTTGAGCAGCCCGATCACCACCGGGGAGCGCTAGTGTGGTCAAATGGCCTAGACGGTGAAAGCGAGCACCGTCCACTAATAACAGTTCGCCACCCCACGGCGTATTATCCGTACCCAATCCAACACCATCCAGAGCTAATCCCAGTACCGGTTCAATCAATTGGTGTTCGGCACATACTGCGGCAATATGAGCATGATGATGCTGAACAGCTAAAGTTGGAATTTGATGTTGTTCAGCAAAAAACTCAGCAAACTGCGTACTATAAAAATCTGGATGTAAATCGTGTGTCACTATTTCCGGTTGAAGAAAGTTGCTTTTACACATATGTAAAGCAGTTTTCTCGAGCCTATAGCGAGCTTCTGCAGTCGTAAGATCGCCAATAGCCGAAAGATAGGCGCTATTTCTCTGCGTCAGGCAGATGGTATTTTTTAACCAAGCGCCGCAAGCCAGAACTGTAGGTCCGCTAATTGCTAACGGTAATACGACATCGCTCAAATTAATCAAGTGTAATATTGTTATGCAGTAAAGATTGTTTTTTTAATACAGCGGAGTGGTGGCCAGTTTTAATCCAATCCAACCATGCAGATATACCGTTACCTTGTGTGGCAGATAACTGAATTACAGGTATTTCTGGATGGATACGTTGTGCATATTCAATCGCCAGATCAGTATCAAAAGTGAGGTGTGGTAATAAATCGCATTTATTTAACAGCATCAAATCAGCGGCATGAAACATGTCAGGGTATTTGAGCGGCTTATCTTCGCCTTCAGTAACCGACAGAACTACAACCTTATGGGCTTCACCTAAATCAAAAGCCGATGGACAGACCAGGTTTCCAACATTTTCGATGAACAACAGGCTGTCATCCTCCAGGGGTAATTGTTGTATGGCATGATTCATCATATGGGCATTCAAATGACAGCCCTTACCGGTATTGATTTGTATTGCAGGGACGCCGGTTGCACGAATACGCGCAGCATCATGATCAGTTTGTTGATCACCTTCGATTACTGCGATAGGCAATTTGTCACATAACATTTGAATAGTTTTAATAAGCAAGGAAGTTTTTCCGGACCCCGGACTGGAAACCATATTAAGTACAAAAATGCCATGCTTCATAAAGTAATGACGATTTTTAGCGGCATATTGATTATTTTTGACCAGAATATCACGTTCAATTTTGATCATTTTTGTTTGATCCATTGCCGGATCATGCGTATCGGTAGTATTTGTCCCAAAATAGAAAGTATTGGGTAATTGAGCAGCAGGCATTGCAGCATGGGGATGTGAACGTGACGAATCAACTAATTGATAATACATGGGTTTATCTGAATGTTGGTGATGCGATATTGATTTGCCATTAATGCGTGCTTTACCAGTGTGACATCCACAAGTCGTACACATAATTTTCTCCTTATTCCACTTCCATTTCCTTAATTCGCATGCCATTGCCCTGGATAACTTGCAATGCGGAATTGCCGCAATGAGGGCAGGCTTCATAGTAAGAAGCAACAAAAATCTCGCGATTACATTGATTGCAAATAGCTTGTCCTGCTATTTCAATGATTTCAAGTCTAGCTTGCTGAGCGATACTGTCCTGTGTCACCACGTTAAAATAAAAGCGCAATGATTCTTGCTCTACACAAGCCAGTTGTCCGATTTCCAGCCATACGGTTTTGACTTGCGTGAATGATTGCTCGAGGGAAGCATCTTCAATGAGTTGTAAGATATTTTCCGCTAGCGATATTTCATGCATTATTCCGGTTTCCGCAAATTTTTCCAAGATAATCTAAATGCCAGTGCTGCACGTATTTTATGGCTGCTTTTAGATTAATATCCGCTTGTTTACTCAAAGTATTACCCAGCTCAAAATCATATCCGCGAATACGTAACAAAAAACTATTGGGGGGCTTACGTTGGTAAATTTTTTCAAAGATAAACAGTAATGCGGCTGGAGTCAGTGCATGGCTGGTATAGCTGGTATCTTTTTCGGCATATACATTGGTAAATTGAAATGGGCCATTACATGACATATCCGCATCTACAAACAGAATCCGTTGGAATTGGATTAAGTCGCAGGTATGCTCGATTAATAATTGCATATCGGTGAGGCAAGTTACACCGCTCAATCCTAACTGGTTTGCCCATTCAGTCAATAGTAACCCTAAGGCATCATCGCCTCGCCCCGGATTTCCATAACCAAATAGTAGTAAATTAGACATCGATTGAATACAGCATCCCTCTTTGCTAGTATAAGGCATAAAATATAGTTGACTGTTTTTACTTGAAAATATTATGCAGCAATTACTGATTACGCTAGGGATTATATTTCTGGTACTTGGTATTATATGGCCTTGGTTGTCGCAATTACCGTTTGGCCGTTTACCTGGAGATATTCATATCGAACGTGAGAATTTTAGCTTTTATTTTCCGCTGATGACGGGTTTGCTGATTTCTATCGTATTGACGTTAATATTGTGGTGGATGCGTAAGTAAAGCCGATGTATGTATGGGTGAATTAACCGGCAAACCCACAGCTCTGCTGGAGATAATTTGACCTAACAAAAATGAGAAAACTGAATCGCGCCGGTTTTTCCGGAGGCGATTTGGTTTGAGTCAAGTTGCATGAGCTGACTGCTTTAATTCACGATTCTCTCGTTCCAATTCCTTGAGCCGCTCACGATCCGTACCCGCATGTCGCTTCGAATTCCCTGATTAGCCTCTGTTTCTGTTTGTCTTATCCAAGTGCGTAACATCTCTGCTGTACAGTCATTCTTTGACGTGATCAATCTGATTACCGAGCATTGCGATTCCTACAACTTTTGCTGCTCAAATATTAACCGTACCGTTTGTTCTCGTACTGCCAGTGAATAACTGATTTGGTTCTTCATCTTTTGAAAACCCCGAGCGATTCGTTCGAGCTTGATTGCATGAATTTCTCAAGGGAGCAGTTAATTTTTTCATGTCTAGGTACTAAAGGTAATTCCAAGTTTGCCGCAAACTACTTTATGGCCAGGAATTGATTGATTCTTATCGCTTAATTCAGTTTTTTACAATGAGAGTGAACTTAGGAAGTTATATGAAAATAGCATTATTCTTATTCTTGATGAGCATCAGTTCCTTCGTTTTTTCAGCGGAATGGATTTCTCCTACCGATGTTAAGTATCAAACGAAAAATCAGGATCTTTTTAATAAATTCAACTCGGCGCGAGATCTTGTTAATTCCTGGCGCGGACAAAGCGGGAAACTTGTTGCCGCAGATAAAATTCTGAAAGAAATATTGGAGGAAGATTCCGAATATGCGCCAGCATATCGTGAATATGGAAGAATCCATATTATGAATGGCTATATCAATTCAAGCAGATTTAAAGAAGGCAGTTTAGATTTATCTGAGAAGTTTATTCTTAAATCCATAGAAATTGAACCCGAATATGCCGATGCCTACGTGCTATTGGGTCATCTTTATACGCAGATGAAAAAATATAAAGAAGCCCAAGTTGCACTGGAAAAAGCAGAATCAATAGGAACAAAAAGCCCCTGGTTGAATCTGAACTGGGCGAGCCTATTCGTTGAACAAGCACAATATAACAAGGCCTTGCAGCAATATATAAATGTGCTTATGGGACAAACATCAGATAAAAAAGCATACATCACGGCATTGAGTGGATTGACTAAATTCTATGAAATGTCAGGAGATTATGAGAATACAAGAACGTATTTCATCAAACAAATTGAGTATGAGCCAGAATCTGCATGGATTTTAGGTAATTACGCTAGTTTTTTACTATTTTCTTATGGTGATATCGATGAAGCAATTAAAAATAGCAAAAAAGCATTAGAAATCATGGATTATGAAATGGGGAAACTGGTTTTGGCTTGTGCACTTTATACAAAATGGGCTCTTTCGCTCGATAATCCAACAAAACGAGATGAGGCTGAAAATTTTTTTAACCAAGCGTGGTTAATATATCCCTATCTTAATGAAATCATTGAAAAAACTAAAACTCATAAGCATACCAATGTAACTGCAAGGAAATTACAGGATTTATTAGAAAAAAAACAAATGGCCACCAGGCAATTGTAGTAGCTATCAAATTATTCAATTCGCTTTTTTCATTTCGTGTCAGTTTGCTTTTGGCAAAAAGTAATGATTTCCCAAAGTCATTTTTTGTAAATCTTGCTGACATATAGCACCACTTAGGGAAACTCTGAATCACCCTCAACGTCATTCCGAACAGAGTAAGGAATCTTTGGCAATCAATGCCATAGATTTCTCGCTTTGCTCGAAATGACAAAAATTCAGAGTTTTCTTAGAAATATTTTATGGGAAAGAATTAAAATCTTATTGTTTCATATCGTTTATTTATTGTATAAATCTCCTGAACTAAAGTAAGTAGTATTTTTGGAGAGTTGGGGTTTATGGATGAAGATAAAACGGTAATGCATTCGTCGGATACCCTTTCTGACAAGTTTGATGCAAATCAGGCTGCATCATCATACCCAAGGTTAAAGATTAGCTTGCTGGATGATTCTGGGAAACCGTCAAAACAGTTTTTATTGACAAAAAAATTTACCGTAGGACGCTCACCGGATAACGATGCCGTTATTCCCAATCCATTAGTAAGTCGTTACCATTTCAAAATTGAATGGGAAAATGGCCATTGGTGGATTTATGATTTGGATAGCGCAAATGGTGTTTATCTTAATCATCAGTTAATCCAGAAAAAATCGCCGCTAGAATCATCCGACCTCATCTCCTTGGGTGCCGCCAATATTTCTTTTGCAGTTGAGGAAATTCAGCAGAGCCACGAGATATCGTCGCAATTGAATAAAATTCATGGCAAATCAGAAAATGAGCCGCTCACAAAAAATACTCAATCCAACCGGGACTTATCAAAAGATGAATTGAAAGCTCGTTTGCTAGCTAATACTGAAGCAGATGATCTGGGTGACTACACACGCATGATTCGCAAGATTATTCATGAAGATCGAACGAGTCAGATCAAAGGTTATAAAAAAATAATTATCTGGCTAGCTGGCTTGTTTCTTGTATTTGCGGGCCTGGTTACTTATCAGCAAATGACACTAATGAATGTGCGAGCTCTTGCGATTGATATGTTTTATGACATAAAAGCGCTTGAAGTGAGTTTGTCGCGAGCCGAGATCAGATTGGATGAAAGTGCTGAGGTACTCGACCTCACTTTAAAAGTAATCGTCGATCAGAAATTGGGAATTGATCAAGAAAGAATCAAGTCTGAACGACAGAAACTTGCTAACGAAAGGCAGCGTATATCGTTGGAAAGACAGAAATTATCGGGTATGAGACTGAAATATCAGCAATACGTCGATGAAGTCAAATCGTTAAGAATTCGATTTCCTAGTGATGCGCAATATGAAGAAGAGTTAATTGCCAAGGTTGCCAGAGGGTTTGGTGAGAGTGAATTGGAACTCCCCGAAGGCTTTGTGGCGGAAGTCAGAAAGTATACGCGGTACTGGCAGGATTCCACCCGGATGCAACAAGCCATCGCGCGCCTCGAAAAAAATCTTTATGCGCCAGTAATTATTGAAGCATTGGAGAAAGAAGGTTTGCCCTTGTATTTTTTGTATTTGCCACTCCAAGAAAGCAATTATGATGCGCATGCCATCGGTCCTGAGACCCGCTTTGGTATTGCCAAAGGGGCATGGCAATTTTTAGCAACGACTGCGCAAGAGTATGGGCTTTCGCCTGGACCTTTGATTAACACTAGAGAATTTGATGACAGAGACGAACGTTTTGATTTTGTACGCGCCACCAAGGCGGGAGCCAAATACCTCAAGCACATTTATAGTACTGAAGCTCAGGCATCCGGATTGCTTGTAGTCGCGAGCTATAACTACGGGCATACGCGAGTAAAAAGCCTGATTAGTAAAATGCACGATAATCCACGTGATAGAAATTTCTGGAAATTTATTCAGCAACATAGTCTCCCGAAAGAAACCTATGATTATGTTTTTCTCATTTTTTCTGCGGCTGTAATTGCAGAAGATCCCAAGCATTTCGGATTTAACTTCAATCCACCACTCACTTTTACCAGCATAAAGTAATGATTGGCCGGGTGTAGTTTTTATACGCGGTGCTCTATCCGTATGAAAAATTAACTCAAAAGTGTGATTTTTCTCACAGAAGCTATCATTTTGTGCTGCTATTCTATTTGACACTAATGTGACTAATTTGCAACGGCCAATGAATAAAGTATGTAACTTTGTTCTGAGAAAGAGGAATAGATGATAATCTGTTGTTCCTAGCAGGGGCATTCAGTTAAAAGAATAAAAAATTATTTCATGGCCGCTGTCGTCAAGAAAAAATGAGAAGGAGTAAGCAGTGAATAATCTTCGACTGTTTCTACTACAGTTATTTATGGTCGGTATTTGTGTGAACGTACACAGCCAGTCTCTACCACCCGTTGCACCACCGCAATCTCAATCATTTTCGGTAAAAGCGCTAAAAATTGAAGGCAATACCTTATTGCCGGAAAGCAAGCTGATGGCGCGGATTGCTCACCTTATTGGTGAAGGCAGGAGTCTGAATGATCTTGTGCAAGGGGCAACTGCAATACAGCAAGCTTACCGTGAAGCTGGATATGGTGGAGTAGTCGCTTTTGTGCCTGAACAGAAATTAGAAAACGGAGACGTCATCATTCAGGTGGTCGAGGGAAAAATTGACAAGGTACAAATTTCCGGTAATGACGAACGCGATGAAATTAACATTCTTAGAAGCTTGCCGCATTTAAAGCAGGGTGAAACACCAGTTGTCAAGAATATTGATCGCAATATTCAAATGGCTAATGAAAATCCTACAAAGAAAATACGCGTTGCGCTGGTAGCAGGTGCCAGACCCGGTGCAATCGATGCTGATGCCAAAGTAACGGATGAAAGACCGCTGCGACTGCTTTTCGGAGTGGATAGTGCAGGTACGCCAGGTACAGGTAATTTTAGAACCAATGTTGGCATTCAACACACCAATTTATGGAATCGTGATCACATCGGTACGTTTCAATTCCAAACTTCACCTACCGAACCCAGCCGCGCTCAGATTTATAGCGTGGGTTACCGGATTCCGTTTTACAACCAATTTTCAGCCATTGATGCTTTTTACGCACACTCCAATGTTGAAAGCTTAACCTCAGCAGCTCCACTTGGCGTTGGTCCATTTGGATTCACCGGCAAAGGCGATATTGCAGGTTTCCGGGCTCATCGTTTTTTGCCTCGCGTGGGCGAATACGATCACCGTGTGACATTTGGTTGGGATTGGCGGCATTTTAATAACAATTGTGCTTTTCAGGGGAATACCGGGTCTGCTGCATGCGACCGACTCGCGGCAGATGTCACGATTACGCCAGTCAGTCTTGGGTATGTTGGTCAAAAAGACGGTCCCATTTTTTCGTGGGGAATCAACACCAACATATCCGGCAATTTCGGTGGTAGTAGTCAAGCCATCTTTAATACAGCTCGCCTGGATGCAGACAAGCATTATGCGGTATGGCGTTTTTTTGGATTCACCAACGTGAATCTGCCGGCAGGTTTTGGTATATCGACACGTGTGCTAGCCCAATATAGCCCGCATGCACTGGTTCCTGGCGAACAATTCGGTATTGGCGGTGGCGGTAGCGCCATGGGTGGTTTCATTAGCGTACGCGGTTATCGCGAGCGGGAAATCGTCGGTGACTATGGGGCTTCCTTCAACATTGAAGGCTTAGGGCCGGATTTTGCCAAAATAGTGAATTCTGAAAGTCTAAGCTTGCGTCCGCTTGGTTTTTTTGATTTTGGCTGGGCGGGAAACAATCATCAAGCTCCCTGTGATGCGCAAGGCTCGTCCTGTGAAATTGCCGGGGTGGGTGGGGGCATACGTTTTGCTATTGGCAAGAAATTTTCGGGTCGCTTAGATTTTGGACATGCATTGATGGATGGAAATCAGAAGGCAGCGGGTACATCACGCGGACACCTGGCTATCAATTTCCATTATTAAGGAGGCTCTGAATAACTTGGATTTGTCAATCCGAGCATAGAGAGGAATCTTTAATAATCAATGCAATAAGATTTCTCGCTCTTGCTCGAAATGACACTTGTTAAGGGTTTTCTTAGGTTAGGCATGATTAATAATTGCAGTAAAACATTTACTTGATATTTGTGGGAAAGGAATAATCACTATGGTCATCAAATACTTCTTAGCATTGTGGATGACAGTTTTATTAATCGGGCATGCAGTTACGAGTTATGCGCAATTACCGGTTGATCCATCCACAGTTCATGGTCATGCGGTTATCGATACCGTAGGCAACCATATGACAA
Source organism: uncultured Nitrosomonas sp. (assembly GCA_902826055.1). GTDB lineage: Bacteria > Pseudomonadota > Gammaproteobacteria > Burkholderiales > Nitrosomonadaceae > Nitrosomonas. The sequence goes on from CADEDJ010000013.1 coordinate 16,514, forward strand.
TCATTAATACGCCTAATACCATTCTGGATTGGCAAAGCTTTTCCATTGGCACGGATAGCAGCGTTTATTTCCAGCAGCAAAGTGTAGAAAGTATGGTGCTTAACCGTGTTACCGGTAATGATCCGTCACATATTTTGGGTAGCCTAGGCAGTAATGGCCATATCTGGCTGATTAATCCTTACGGGGTATTGTTTGGCGAGAACGCGCGTATCGATGCGGCTGGACTGGTTGCTTCAACGATGGATATTGCCAATATCGATTTTCTTGCAAAAAGATATCACTTCAATTCAACAGGTATTTCCGGTGAAATAAAAAACCAAGGTGAAATCCGCACCAGTTTTGGCGGGCGTGTTTGGTTAATGGGAGATCGTGTCCAAAATGAAGGTTTAATTCAGACTCCGGGTGGTCAAACTGCTATTGCAGCGGGAAAAAGCGTGGAATTCGTCGACTCCGGTGCGCCGAATGTCGTGGTGCGTGTCAAAGCGCCTGAGAATGAAGTGGTCAATTTAGGATCGTTAGTTGCACCAAGCGGACAAGTGGATTTGCATGGCAGCATTGTCAATCAGCAGGGTATCGTACGTGCCAATAGCGTGGGTGCCGATGAAGCTGGACATATTATATTGAAAGCGAATCAGGCAACACTGGCTAGAAATAGCCAAACCCAGGCTGACCAAGGCACTGTAAATATGCAAGTCAGCTCCACTTTAAATAACTGGGGCGCAATCAGCGGTAAAGATATTGCGCTGAGTGCCAATGAAATTCTGCAACAAGGCCAGATTACTGCGCAGGGGGGAAACGTGGCTTTGACCGCGCAAACTTCAACCTACCTTGATGGCACAGTCGATGCTTCAAATCCCCAAGGTATAGGTGGCAATATCCGGCTTGCTACTAATAAACTGGAAGGCATGGCAGGTGGTGCTTTGCGTGCCGATGGCGAACAAGGTGGAAATATTCGAATTGAAGGCAATGGTTCGGTTGCCTTTTCATCGACGCTGGCTGCAACTGGCAATACGCAGGGTGGAACCATCGAAGTGACGGGTGATCGTGTGTATTTGCTCAATGCCGGCATTGATGCTTCAGGCGGTACACAAGGCGGTACCGTGCACTTGGGTGGCGGCTGGCAAGGCAGCGGTGATTTGCCCCATGCGCGTGAAGTAATGATAGGGGTGGGAAGTGAAATCAAAGCAAATGGCAAGGCAGAAATAAATCCTGCGGCCAGAGGTGGAGAAATTGTGGTGTGGTCGACACAAAGCAGTGAACTCTATGGTTCCTTGCAAGCTAAAGATACTGGCCATATTGGGTTGTCATCCGAGGGAGCGATCCGGGAAACCGGTAATATTCAGAGCGGGGATAGCGGTACTATATTATTTGATTCTCAGAAGCTGATCATTACAGATAATCCACCAGACAATCTAGTGCTAGTTGATAAAATATTCTCGGGAAGCCATGATGGTCAACCGAAGTTGGCGAATGGAGACAATTTTGGTGCTTCAGTGGCGGTCGAAGGTAATTTGTTGGCTGTAGGTGCTCCTGGGGATAGTGGATCTGGTCTGAATCAAGGCGCAGTTTATTTATTTGCTGGTATTGAAGGAGATTCTTCCGGGCTTACATTACAAAAGAAAGTTTCTTCTGATACAGGTGAAACGGGTATGCCGGTACTGGCAGATTCTGATTCTTTTGGTACCGCAGTAGCGCTCGATGGTGGCCGCTTGGCAGTAGGTGCAAGAGGATCAATATTAAGTGATGGCAATCACGGAGCAGTGTATTTATTTAGTAGTGCGGGGACGAATTTTTCTGGACTTACTTGGCGAGACACGATTACTCCTGGCACACACAACATACCTGAATCTGAATTAAAAGAGTTTGATTTTTTCGGCACTGCGATAGCACTCGATGGTGATCGCTTGGTGGTAGGCGCAGCCGGTGATAGTACAAATGGAAGCAATCGTGGTGCGGTACATCTGTTTACGGGAGCAGGGACGGATTTTACCTGGCGAGACAAGCTTATCCCTGGTAAATACAACATGCCTTCGTCGGCTCTGGCCGATTCCGACTTTTTTGGTTGGTCGGTGGCGCTCGATGGCGATCGCTTGGCAGTCGGTGCATTTAATGATAGTACCGGAGGAAGCAGTCGTGGTGCAGTACATTTACTTTCAGGTGTGGGGTCTGATTTTTCGGGACTTACCTGGCAAAGTAAGCTTGCCTCTGGTACAAACGGCATGCCTGTCCTGGCTGATTCAGACTTTTTTGGCTGGTCGGTGGCACTGGATGGTGACCAGTTGGTGGTTGGTGCACTTGGAGATGGAAAGGATCGTGGTGCGGTGCATTTGCTGACGGTAGGATCAGACTTCTCTAAGCCTACGTGGCAAAACAAAATAGCGCCCACAAACGCAGAGGGTTTTGGCTTGTCGGTAGCGCTTAATGATGAACATTTGGCTGTGGGAGCAGTAGAAAGTAGCGATGTTAAGGGTGCGATGTATGTATTTAATTTGTCTACTTTAGATACTCCCTCTGGAAGGCAAGCAACAGTCAACACCGCGATACAAAGTGTGAACGCCGCAGCATCAGCGACTAAAGCTGTTCTAGATGTGATCAATGAAGGCAGAGTAATGGATGTAACCTCCGCCGCCAACTCACCGGCGGCCAGTTTTGGTCGTCTTAGTCTGGCGCAAATGAGTATGGCTGATATGCAGTACCTTATTGACTTTAGGAGAGAATATAAGGAAAAACTCTTTGCTGATGCGGTTTATAAACTGGAATTAGATCCAAAATTATCGGATGTAGCGATTTGCTCGAATATCAATAAAAATGATTTGGACTCCTGCCGAATTTCTGATGCTCAGCGCCAGGAAATAAAATCGAAGGTGGTAGCAGAACAACAGCGTAAGCATAAAAGTATACATAAAGTGCGAATCGCGAGCCTCCCGCAGATTGAACGAAAAGTTGTCGTGCTTTTTGGTATAGATCAATATGCGGACAAGACTATCCCATCCTTGGAGAATACAGCTTCTGATGTTGAAGCAATAGGCAAATTGTTTGCTGATAAGCTTGGCTATGATGAAATACGTATCGTTAAAAATGCGACCAGGGCTGACATCATTCGGACATTGAATGCGCTGTCACTAGAAATGGAAGCGAATGATAGTGTGGTTATTTACTATGCGGGTCATGGTTACATGAATGAGAAAACGGGCAATGGTTATTGGATTCCGTCCGATGCTTCTGCAAAAGACCCTGCCAGTTGGATATCTAATACCAGCATCTCAGAAATGCTGGCGAGCATCAGCTCAAAGCAAATGGTTATGATCTCAGATAGTTGTTACTCGGGTGCCTTTACCAAAGAACAAAAACTAGGATTAAACATTCAGGATATTAAACCAGATGATATTCTCGGCAAACGTTCGGTAGTGGTTATGTCCTCTGGGGGTGATGAGCCTGTGGCCGATGAAGGCAGAGGCGGTCATTCGATCTTTGCCTGGTTTTTGATGCAGGCCCTTCAAAATGTGGATAACTGGAAAGCGGGCACTAACGTTTTCGAACAAGTGCAGCGTGATGTCAGAAAGAGTTTCCCACAAACTCCGCAGTATGGCGCGGCTACCTCTGCAGGACATCAAAAAGGCGGTGATTACTTGTTTGAATTCAGGCAACTGGAAGGTGTGGGTAATTAGTGCGTTTTTGCTAAAGGTGCGTTGTAATATTTACATTAATTTATGAAGATTGGGGTTATTGATGATCCAAATCCACGTCATAAAACGGAAGTTGGCAGAAGAACAGCAACATAAGCATAAAAGCATACATAAAGTGCGGGTTTCGAGTCTGACACAGCTCGAGCGAAAAGTGATCGTGCTTTTTGGCAATGATCAATATGCGGACAAGACTATCCCATCTTTGGAAAATGCAGTTACCGGTGTTGAAGCGATAGGCAAACGTTATTCCGGGACTTTCACAAAAGAGCAAAAACTTGATAGAAGTAGTCCGGGCATCAAATCCGATGACATTCTTGAGCCAGTAGCTGATGAAGGTAGAGGCGATCGTGATCGTTCGATCTTTGCGTGGTTCTTGATGCAAGCACTTCAAAATATGGACTGGGCAATAGGAAAATGGGCATCAATGTTTTTGAACAAGCGTAATATGATGCTAGGAAGATTTCCCCCAAGCTTCCTAACATGGAATGATTCTCTCTGCAGGATATGTGAAGACGGAAATTATTTGTTTGAATTCAGGCAGCTGGAATAAAACAATCATTTTATGATTAACTGACTTACGCAACGACTTCTTTTATCTCTCTTACTTGCATATTAAAGGAATCAAAATGCCAAACCTACCTGACGATTTTTTTATCCAGAAAGTTTTTCTGTTGGAGACCGGTGTGCCTGGTACCGTTGTGCTGCGTGATGAACTTACTCGGCTTTATCAGCAAAACGATGATCTCACTGAATTTGAAGCGCGTATTGATGGTTTTATGAATCAGTTAGTCTCCAGAAATGGAAATAGTATTAATGGGGCGGTGCAAACCTTATTCAAGCAGGGTTTTGATATAGATTTACCCCCTGAAAAGATTGAGCAATTAATTGCAGATTCATTGCGGCAAGGAATTAATTCATGGCATGAATATTTTACATATTTAATCAATGAACTCGATTCAAGTGTCGATAAAATTCTAGATAATCGTGCAGTTGCGGCAACCGCCTTCACCAATTTGCTTGACGAACTCAATATTGAAGTCAATGTGAACGATCCACGAGTACAAGATTGGATAGATCAAGTTGACGCAACAGATCAATCATTAGAAATAGCAATAGCAAGAGCCACTCTTATAGATTTAATAAATCAATTAACTACACCGGTTCTTATTAGTAGCGATCCTGTGGATAATGCAGTTGGAGTTCCGGTCAATGCAAACATT
>CADEDJ010000013.1:21519-49401 GCA_902826055.1 uncultured Nitrosomonas sp.
GTGTTGACATTTAGCGAAGCGGTGAAGGCGGGAGTTGGGGAAATTGTAATTGAGGGTGACGACGGCCACAGAATTTCTTTAAACGTGACAGATTCCGCCCAGGTTATATTTAATGGCAGTAGCATAATCACGCTCAATCCGAATGAGGATTTGCATTTGAATGTAAATTACAATGTGCAAATGGCCAGTGGCGTTATTACCGATTTGGCGGGAATTCCATTTGCGGGAACCAATGATCCCACGGCGTTAAACTTCAATACAAACGATATTATTTCTCCAACGTTAGTTAGCAGCGACCCCGCGGATAATGCGGGTGAAGTCCCAATCAATGCAAACATTGTGTTGACATTTAGCGAAGCGGTGAAGGCGGGAGTTGGGGAAATTGTAATTGAGGCTGACGATGGTCACAGAATTTCTTTAAACGTGGCAGATCCCGCCCAGGTTATATTTAATGGCGGTAGCATAGTTACGCTCAATCCGAATGAAGATTTGCATTTAAATGTGAATTATAACGTGCAAATGGTCAGTGGCGTTATTACCGATTTAGCGGGAAATCCATTTGCGGGAACCAGTGATCCCACGGCGTTAAACTTCAATACAAACGATAGTATTCCCCCAACGTTAGTTAGCAGTGACCCCGCGAATAATGCGGATGAAGTTCCAATCAATGCAAACATCGTGTTAACTTTTAGCGAAGTGGTGAAGGCCGGGACTGGAGAAATTGTAATTGAGGGTGACGACGGCCACAGAATTCCTTTAAACGTAACAGATACCGCCCAAGTTACATTTGATGGTGGCAGCATAGTTACGCTCAATCCGAATGAGGATTTGCATGCAAATGTGAATTACCACCTGACAGCAGAAAGCGGCGTAATTGCCGATTTAGCGGGAAATCCATTTGCGGGAACTACTGATCCTACGGCGTTAAACTTCAATACAAAAGAGGATTTGATTCCTCTCACTCCTCCAACGCTATCTAATACCGATCCTGTTGATAGTGCAACGGAAGTTGCAATCGGTAGCGATATCGTATTGACGTTCAGTGAGACAGTGCGTGCAGGAAGTGGAAATATTGTGATTAGCGATAACAATGGTGATACTCGTACCATACCGGTGACGGATACCAGCCAGATTACATTCAGTGGCAATACCGTTACGATTAATCCAGCGGCAGATTTGAACCCGAACACGACTTACCAAGTAATAATAGACAATGGCGCAATTGAAGATTTAGAAGGTACTCCCTATGGCGGTTCCAGTGACCTGAATTTTGATACTAGTTTTATCTTAACATTGGGTGTGGATAATCTTGTCGGCCCTTCAAGGGATAATATTATTACGGGTGGTTTGGTTAATGATGGCTTAGGGAATCAGGTAAATAGCCTTCAAGGTCAGGATGTTGTTAGTGGAGGCAATAATATTGATACACTCAACGCGACTCTTAATGCAGCAGTGGCAACTCAGACTTCGGCTCCATCATTGACTAGTATAGAAATCATTAATATTCAAAATGTTGACAATGATGCCACGATTAGTTTTTCTAATACTCAAGGTGCCGATGAGATTTGGAATAATGAATCATTACCAGGCAGGACTCTGACCTACGATGCGGCTCCCATTGCAGCAACGTTTGGCATTAGAAATACCCAGTCTACTACCGATATCAATACGTTTGATAATGTGATAGGTAGTGATAATCTATCGATAGCTGTAGAGGGTGCAGGCGTAGATAATTCAATACGTGCTGTTGTTCAATCGACAACTGATGCAGCGAACATTGAAACCATGAGTATTGATGCAAGAAGCGGTAACAATTTCATTGATGTATCGGCATTTGTGGCTATTACCGGATTGACAGTTAGTGGAACAGGATTTGTTGATGCTACAGTCGATGCAACAGCATTAGATACTATCGACGCATCCGCTAATAGTGGCGGTGTTACATTAGATCTGACTGGTTCTGCAGCTAACCTAACGGTAACTGGTGGTTCCGGAGGTGATAATATTACAGCAGGCGACGGAGATGACACCATTGAAACAACTGCTGGTAATGACACTATTGCGGGTGGTGATGGCGCTGATGTGATCGATGGTGGTGACGGAAATGATATTTACTTTGTCGATTACACTAATGTCATTGACGCATCAGATTCCACTATTACCACGACAACAGGTCTTGCAGCTGGATATGATGAAGTGACGGCTAATGCTGGTGACATCTTTCAATTTGGGGCAGGGATTTCTTTCGTGGTTGAACTCAACGAAGTGGTGAGTAGTGTCAATATTACCGGCCTTAGCGGAAATGATTTGAGAAGTGCGCTGGACACCGAATATCGAGCAAATGACGATAACGTTTCTAACCGTGAAGCAATGTTAATTCAGTTTGCAGGTGGTGAGCAGTTTCTGATCGTGGATGGAGGTTCCCAAGGTATTTTTATTGACGATATCGTCATCCAAGTGATTGGCAATATTAGTACGCTTGCCCCGAATGGTGCCGATGGCCTTACCATAGGTTGAGTTTAATGGGTTGTATCCTTTTTTGTTTTCTAGATATTGTAGTGGATTAATTTTGTAGGATAAAAGGACTAATCATGATTAAAATTGAAGTCATCACTTATAATGGATTTCCTCCATCGCGGCTCCTTAGTGTTGAATTCGATGAGCTTGGCGGCAACATTGGCCGAGCGGAAGGCAATGCGCTGGTATTGAGTGATCCGGGACGAAGCATTTCCAGGATTCATGCTTCGATAGTGTGCCGCGGTGGAAATTATTTTATCCGTGGACTCGGGAGCACGATGCCGGTTTATTTAAACGAGCAACCGCTCAATAACGGCCAGGACACACTCATTAGCGATGGTGACAGGATTCGTATCGGCGATTATGTGATGCAGGTTATGGATCATGATCATGCATCCGTCAATCGTGCGTCGTTTGAGTCCGTCATGCAGCAATCACCGGCGTCAGTAAATAGTCATTCTGAAAGCCAGTCGCTAGCCGATTTACTCGCTTTTCCCGAGGAACAAGACAAGCGAAGTCCTGCGGCGTTTAAAGCGGAGCTATCGGAGCCAATGGCAGAAAATAGTTTGGATCCTTTTGTTGTTGCCAGCGTAGCAGCGGCGCCGCCGCAGAAACAACCCGCCATACCAACCGGTTTTGATCCTTTTGCAATATCGGTTGCGGAAGAGAACAATCGGGTTGAAATCGCATCTTCCAGTAAGTCCAATTTCAATCATCCTGATGAATTCAGTCCGGTTTTGGATGCAAAAGAGAAGCAACCCACGATTGATGATGTGATTAACGCATCCCATGCAATAGTGGATTTGCCAGCATCTGAAAATAAAAACAGCATTGATGATCCTTTGGTTGCGCTGGATAATGCAGCGAATAATAGAAAGGCTGCGCATAAAACACAACGGGATGATATTTCTGAATTGTCGGCGTCACTGCCGCCGATGCATGTGTATGAGCCGCCGCTGGAATCACCAGCAGCATCCGAACCGGCAGCGCCTATTGGATCTTCTGTAACTAATCACGAAGAATTGTTGCAAGCTTTTCTTACAGGTGCCGGACTATCAAGTCTGGATAAGCCGATCGATTTGACGCCACAGTTGATGAATCAAATCGGCCAGTTATTGCGTATGTCAACGCAAGGCACGCTGGATTTGTTGCTGGCTCGCGCGTTGATGAAGCGTGAAATGCGCGCGGAACTGACCATGATCAAACCGCGTGAAAATAATCCGCTCAAACTCTCACCGAATGTTGAAGCAGCTTTAACGCATTTGCTTTTGCCCAAAGCGAGGGAGCAGGGTTTTATGCCACCCTTACACGCGATGAAGGATGCCTACAATGATTTGCGCTCGCATCAATTCGGTTTTATGGCTGGGATGCGTGCTGCTTTGTCCGGAATACTTGAGCGCTTTAATCCTCATCAATTGGAAAAGCGGCTTGGGCAAAAAAAGCTGGTCGATGCTGTTTTTTCGTTAAATCGTAAAGCCAATCTTTGGGATATGTTCACTGATCGCTATGACGACATATCTCGTGAAGCTGAAGAGGATTTTCATGTTTTGTTTAGCAAGGAATTTTTGCGGGCGTATGAAGCGCAAATTGCCAAGTTTGAGATAGAAGATAAGAAAACATAAAGCGAGCGATTTGTTCTTTATCCTATTTCATCGTTATTTCCGAACTTCGCTTATGTATCAATACGTGCAGAGTCACAAGGTAATCTGTTTTTATGTATCTTGAAATTGCCAAATTATCAAAAACGGGCGGGCGAAAAGTAAATGAGGATGCATGCGATTATTGGTCCAATTCCCATTTTTCTTGCTGCGTTTTGTCCGATGGATTAGGTGGACATTACGGTGGTGATGTTGCGTCGCAATTGGTTGTGAGTAGTGTGCGCGAGAGTTTTACTCAACAACCGGAATGCAGTGTCAAAGCGATCGAATTGCTTTTGCGTACAGCAGATGACGCCATTGTTCAACAACAGCAAAAAAATAGTGCATTAAAAAATATGCGGGCTACCGCTGTCATTCTTATCATTGATACGATAAATCATTTAGCGGTCTGGGGGCATATCGGAGATTCTCGTTTGTATTGTTTTCGTCAGGGGCGGATTATTTCACAGACCCGCGACCATAGTATTTCGCAAAATATGGTGGATGCAGGCTACTTGAAGCCAATGGAACTACGGTCATCGCCCACTCGAAATCAATTGTATGCGGCTTTGGGCAATGGAGATACCTCTGAAATGGATATTTTTCCGCAGGAATTTCCAATGATGTATGGCGATGTTTTTTTGATGTGTTCCGATGGCTTATGGGAATATATCGAAGAGCATGAGATGGAATCTACGCTGAATGCTGCATCTTCGGCTTTGGAGTGGATTGGTATTTTGGAGAAGCAAGTGCTTGTACGGGGGCATGCCACGCAAGATAATTATTCGGCCATTGCGGTATGGTGTAAGGATTCGGACGACGACAGGACATTAATGCCTGGTGAATGGAATTGATAACAAGGATGTAATTTACTCGGAGAACGCAATTATGAAAGCAAATTCTATTTTTACATTGATTGTAATTCTATCAACGGCTTTGGCATTCCAGGTCAATGCACAAGAAGTCAAATTACTTCATGAGAATGAAATTACCGAAGCAACCATTATTGATGCACTTGCCCCAGAAAAAAGTGGACGAACCAGAACTTTTAGGCCGATGGATGACCAGCTTCATCCTGACGCTAATCAGCCGGCAAGTGCTTCCATGTTGATTACATTTAATACCAACTCTGCGGATCTGACGTATAGTGCAAAACAAGCGCTGGATAAAGTCGGTAGAGCGCTTAATATGGATAAGCTGGCTGAATTTAGCTTTGTTATCGAAGGGCATGCGGATTTGAGCGGTTCCTACCAGTTGAATCAACGCCTGTCGAAGGCGCGAGCCGAAACGGTGATGCATTATCTTATCAGCATGCATGATGTCGAACCGAATCGCCTAACAGCGATTGGTAAAGGGTATACGGAACTCCTCAATAAACACAATCCGCTTGCTGAAGAGAATCGCCGCGTGACGCTTATTAGAGTCGATAGTCAGTGAAATTCAATTTCTTCGATTGCGAATAACGCTGCGCCATAGGCTTCTGAGCAATTTGAAGTTGAATCAGATGGGCATATGGCCTGGCCTGCAAAAAATGGTAATGCCCCTTTATATGATCGATACAATTCTTTGGTTTGGCTAAGCGAGAATGTTTCGAACATGCCCGATGCCTGAAGTCCGGTGTTGTCAAAACTGCGAGGATGACTGGAAACGATCGCAATAAAATGATTGGTCCCTGGCGGTCCCCCTGCAATCATCCGCCATTCTTTTCTCGGTAATTCGATTTGCTGGTTCGCCGCGATGTGGTTGTTTTGATCTTTTGCGTTAGGAAAGAGCAGCAGAAAATCCGATTGATTGGTCCCTACAGCCAAGATGTATACGTATCCGGATTTTGCCGAACGGATTTTAAAATGTAATTGATCCTTGTTGATGACTACTTGTGCTTTATCGATCGATATGGTGACTGCATGGCTGCGGTCGCGCATATTGAAAATGGTTTCCAATTCATGTATCGGATCAAACTGAGTGGATTCAACGGTATCATGAGGCGGAACGTCGGGTGGTGTTTGTTGAAAATCCATAATATCCGGATTCAGTACAATGACAATTAACACAGCAATCGTAATAGCCGACAGAATGGCGAAAAATTTCCCTTTTTTTGAAGCCGGTTTGTCTGATGTATTGAAATTTTCCGATGTTGACTGCTGTTGAGTAATACCGAGGAGCTTACGAAATTCGTCAACATTCTGCGGGCGATGCTCAGGTCTTACTGCAAGCGCTTTATCAATACCTTTTAGAAAAGCAAGGCTGTATTGATTTTCTGCAAACTCACTTAAAGGTATGAGTCTGTCGGAAACCAAACGGCTGACAGAGGGTGTCGGCGTTTTGCGGGTAATCGTAAAATAGATGACAGCAGCAAGTGCATAAATATCGGTCCACGGACCTTGCGTGAGGTTTGTCTCATCAGCATATTGTTCAATGGGTGCATAGCCTGGTTTCAGAATTACGGTAAGTGATTGCGTCATGTCGCTAATTACCCGGCGAGCAGCACCAAAATCGAGTAAAAGGGCGCGACCATCCGGCAGAATAAGAATGTTATCCGGGGAGATATCACGATGTAAGCACTGCGGTTTATCCGTATGGAGAACGTTCAGAGCATCAAGCAGTTGAAATAATAAATTCTTCAACCATTTTTCATCAGGCAGCTTTTCCGTATTGAGTATTTTTTCCTTGAGTGTAATGCCTTGGTAAAATGGCATCACCATATAGGCTGTTCCATTACTTTCCCAGAAGCGATAAACTTTTACCAGTGATGGATGATCGAAATGCGCTAATAATCGCGCTTCGTTAATAAAGCTTCGCAATCCAGCTAAAAATATGTCTTTGCTGGATTCGGATTTCAAAGTGATTTTTCCCAGATTATCTCGCATGGCAAAGCTTGAGGGCATATATTCCTTCAGCGCTACCTGGCGTTGCAAGGAATGATCATACACCAGATAAACGATGCCAAATCCTCCCCACCCAATGATATCGGTAATTTCAAATTCTCCCAGTTTTGTCCCGACAGGAAGGGTATGTCCTTCGCGTTGCAGGGTATCCGCTGCGCTAGTGTGAGCACCTATGCGTGTTTCCTGGGCAAGAATCGTTAAATCATTATCACTTGGTGGCTGGTTTGCAGTCATTAGCTTATAGTTTTGTCACGAATTAGCGTTAAATGAAAAATTGTCATCATTGTGCAATATTATTCAGTAGAATCGCGAACTTGTCTTCGGATGGAAGCCCCGTAAAACAGTGCACTTGCGTTTGATCTGTGGCAAAATCAACTCGCCACCAGATACTTTTACCCCCGCCTATTTTACTAAATACATCTTGATTTACCGTATTAAAAACTTCACTAAGAGAATTTGCTGTCGGCAATGATAATGATTTGTGACTATCGCCTGTCAGCGAGGAAGTTTGCCACCAATAGCTCAATTCCTGATCATCAATTGCACAACTTTCACCGCAAAAGATAGGAAGCGGATGTCGCGCCAGGCTTTGATCCAAGTCATCGGCTGTGATATTGAGATCTAATGAAGCTAATGCGGCTTGTTCCAAAGCTGCATACCATGCTTGTGCGGAAAGCAGGGATAGTAGTGCCTGAGGGTACGGCTCAATTTCAGTTGCAATGGTTAATGGAAAATGGCGTCCAACTTTATCAATGCTGGGCATGAGAATGCCTGTCCATAATTTGGTATTGCCGCACACATCGGGCATGAGTATGAAGCGCCAGATTGGACTGGTAAGATATAAATCCAGCCAACGCTCACCGAGTTGTTCTCGGCTTGCTGCCATTGCCCTTTGCAACCAGATATCCCAGATATCGATAAAATTGGCTGGAAGGCGGCGTGAAATGAAATCGCCAAGAGATGGTATTTTTCCATACCAGCCGACAGATAGTGATTCTATATCGCTCATTATAATTTAGAGGGACATTTGAAATCTTGAAGTTCTTGCAAGCGGAATGGATTCAGCACACTACTAGTAGTAACTTCAAATTGGGCTCTTCTACCATTAATATTGAAAGTCGCAACAAATTTCTCAGATTGTGACGATGGATTGATTTGTACATTATCAAACATGCGAAATAGCGCCCATGGACCTTCAAAAACTTGCCCCGATATTCCTTCCTGCTGGGCAGGAGATATTTGCAAGCGTACTTGCGTACTGCCTCGTGGGCCGGGCCATTGAATCGACATAGGTACTTGCGGGCCGTGGCTATATTTTACGAGCTGTCCATCAATATCCAGAATGAATTGGGTGATTGAAGGATCCATATCGATGGGTTTAAATGTGAAATTGATATTGGTGGCGCGAGCACCACCGCGGAAGAAAATATCGCGGATGGTTTGTGCACGTTTGAATTCTTGAAGATCCCGGGGAGCATCTCCGGTTTGCCGGAAATACCACGTTTGTTTAGTATTATCTACAAATTGCGCCAATTCTTTCTGAAAATATTCATCGAAACGCCCACCAAAACCGAATAATTGCGCAAAATCATCCTGCGTGACATCTTGCGTACTCCTTTTGACAAAAGGGTAGCGTCCGGCAGTGGCTTGCTGGCAGAAATCCGTAACGGCTATTTTGAGTGATTGATTCAAATTTCCACGGGTCATTCCTTCTGTCTGATTCTGGCTGCTGGATGAGAGGGTAGTGAACATGGTACGTAAAGGTTCGCCCAATTGACGAGCTTCAGTTCTCATTTCAGTTTGCACTTTACTCACCGGAAGTGTGGTGTTGGTATTGAGTGCTTCTTCAGTTGCGGTAAGAAAATAATACAGCTCATTGATTTTGGATAGCAGCTTATCAATCGGCGCGGGTTGCCCAGGATTCGGCGCTTGTACCAAACGGCGCAATTCCTTGAATTTCTCATCGACGATCTGTTCTGGATGTGAAACAAGAACAGCTGTCGGTATTTTTTCGTTTGCCCGGCCAAGATACTGCTCTAGTTTTTTCCTTGCGGTTTTTACCTGGTCGGTCGCCTTCTCAACAATATTTCTTTCGGCGGGATCAGTATTGACCAATGTAACTTCCTTGGCAATGGCTTGTAGCAGTAACAAAAGCGGGGAATCAGCGGCAGAAAGAAGCCGTGTTAATTCAATGCTTTTTTGTAGTGAGCTTGCATTAACGAGTTTGATATCATTAATAAAGGTTTCCCAATTCTTTGCATAATCTTGCAGATATAAACGGCGTACTTCTTCGTTAATAGGAGATTCCGCTTGGGTGTCTAATATTGAATTACGCTGTTTTTCAGGAAGATCAAGCACCCATGACTCTTCTCGAGCAAGTTGCTGGGTGATTTCCTTGGCTGCCTGAGGAAAAAAATTATAGTAACCGTCATAGGTGTACAAGCCCGATATTCCTTTAGTAAGCGGTGTTCCGCTTTTGCGTTCGAATACCAGAGCAGCTGCAGATCCTACGCTTTTTGCGAGAGTAAACTCAGGAACCTCAATGTTCATTCCTAGTAGTTTCAAGCGGTTATAAATTCGTTGCGCTAAAGATGTTTTTGCAATGATTGCGCGTACCCGGTTAACGAGTTGTGAATTGATGGGAATGGGAGACGATAGATGGTCGCGATTCAATAGAGTATCCAGGTGTGATTCCAGAATTCTGCGCTGATCATTGGTAAACTCGCGTGGCAAGCTGTTTTCCCAGTCCAGCATAATAAAGGCTTTTAAAGCAATTGGGTCAAAGTGTTCCGCTTGATGTAGCATCAGGTAAGCTTTTAAACCCTCATACAATAACTCTGTGTTGTTGGAGTTAGCATTGCTGAGCAAATATTCGATGCGCAGGATCAACTGTGGTAGAAATGCATCTTGCAATAAGCGCTGAAAGCCGTTGTTTGCCGCAGCCGCAAGCTTATCACCTTGATAAAGACCCATACTCATGGATAGAGGCGATGTTTCGGTGCCACTACCCGGGATTATTGCAAGTTCTTTTACGGATTTAAGTGCGGAAATGAGATCGGGCATGCTGATATTCTGCACCACAGGCAATTGTTCAACTTGTTTGGAAACTCCAGGTACTTTTGCCGCTACCTCGGCGACATAAGCTTGGTTCTGAGAAAAACTGAGGGTCCATGCAGCGATTAAACTGACCGTAAGAAATATGGCTACGAGAGAAACGCTCCATTGCAATAATGCACGTTGGCGTTCCCAACGAAGATTGGTGCCTGCAATTTCTGCTTCATTCAATATGACGTCCCGAATAAGCCGTGATAGAAAGAAACTTTTGCCACTGGGCTTGTTGGGAATCAGTTGGCGATTGTCAAGTTGCAGTGCTCGCGCAAAACTGCTGATGATGCGATCAATAGGATTGCCTTCTTGTATGCCACTGGTAAAGTAAATACCACGCAATAGTGGAGGTTGATTAAAGCGCGACAACGAAAAAATTTGGTCGAGAAAATCTTTGAGTGTGGTTTTTAGCGCGCTGAATTGTTGAGGAAAGGTGTAGAGTAAGGCGCGCTTTTGAATCTCTCTCTCATCTTGCAAGTAATCGATGAGCCTGCTGTTCAGGCGTTGTTCCAATAAAGTGAATTCGGAATCAAAATTTGCAAGCGGTGTGATGTTCTCATTTTCTGAAAGTGGAAAAGTTGTTCCCCATACTTGCATTCTTTCTTCTTTGCCGTATTTGCCAAAGAATTCCATAAAGCCGCCTAATAAATCCATTTTAGTGACAAGCACATAAATAGGAAAACGGATATTTAACTCGGAATGAAGTTCCTGGATGCGCTTACGTATGGAATTCGCTTGCGCTTCTCTCTGCGTGGCTGTTTGTTGCAGTAAATCGGTTACACTGATAGTGACAATGATACCGTTAATAGGCCGGCGCGGACGATATTTCTTAAGTAGCTTTAGAAATCCGCCCCACGCTGCGCTGTCTTGTTCCTGGTGGCTTTCTTGCGTGGTATATCGGCCTGCAGTGTCCAACAATACTGCCTCGTTAGTAAACCACCAGTCACAGTTGCGTGTACCGCCAATTCCGCGGATAACTTCCTGACCAAAGCGCTCGGCAAGCGGAAATTGCAATCCTGAATTGACAAGTGCCGTAGTTTTTCCTGAACCGGGTGCGCCAATGAAAATATACCACGGTAATTCATATACATACTGCCGATTAAGTTTTGAGAAGAAGGCATGTTTTTTACCCAGATTCGCGTTTTTTAGTACGGCAACCGCTTCTTCAAAGCGTTTCTGCAGCATTGCAACTTCTTCACTGCCGGCAGTATTAATGGCATCTTGTTGCGCAGGCGCCTGTTGCAGCAAACCTTCCATGAAACGAACATTCAAGTTTCTTGATTGAATGAATTTCCAGGTTAACTTTCCAATATAAAAAATGATGACAAGCGCGATCAGAATGATCCGGTGTGTATCTGACGCTAATGGATAATATTCAGCAAACGCGATGAGTGGACCCACGAACCATATAAGTGCGCTGATGGCGGCTAAGCCAATAATTGTCAACGTCCAGCGGTTAAACAGCAGTTTAAGAATCTTTTTCATTTAGCTGGCCTCACAATGCTTAGTAGATTCATGCTTATATCAACACGTAGTAAATAGAGATTTAATCAACGATTATTTCGATGCGCCGGTTTCTTGCACGGCCGTCGGGGGTATCATTGGAAGCAATAGGCTCAGCATCTGCACGGCCTTCGGCGTGTATTCGATTACTGGATATTCCCATTTTGACAAGCAATTGCATGGCGGAGTGAGCCCGTTCCTGCGATAAATGCCAGTTGGAGGGAAATTGTACGGTCCGGATGGGGCGATTGTCGGTATGACCTAAGACTTGAATCTGACCGGTTCTTTGGTTTAAAGCATCAGCGACACGTTTTAACACGGGCACAAACTTTTGGGAGACTACCGCGCTGCCCGGTGAGAATATTCCGTCACCTAACAATGTAATAATATGCTGATTATTTTCATGCCGCACAGTTAACAGTTTCGCGTTGATTTCCTGGGCTAGAAATTCAGTGAGATAGGGATTAACGGATGGTTGCGCTATGGGTAATCGATGCTTAATGGCATTGGCGGTGCGAATCGATTGTATTTGCGCAAATACAGGATCTGAAGCTTCATTCAATAAGAAGCTAAAACTTAAATACGCTGTCAACAGCGCCAATCCGCATAAGGAAGTCAAAATCCATAGCGGCATGAATAAGAAAAACTTGGTGCGCTTAAAAGCTGCTGCTTGCCAGTGAGGTGATAATTCCCGTTCATATTTGTTACGTTCTTTGCCAATGATTTGTGCGAGACGTTCGCGCAATATTTCCAATTGATGTTTGCCGTTATCCATCACGCGATAACGCCCTTCAAATCCCAACGTAAGACAGACATACATAAATTCAAGGATATCGAGATTATTTTTAGGGTTTTCAGCCAATTTTGCTAATAGTTGGAAAAATTTCTCGCCGCCAACGGCTTCATTGTGAAATAGGATCAGTAAACTGTATTTGCCCCATTCTTCGCTTCCCCACGGGGTAGAGGAAATACTCTCGTCAATGAATGTGCACAGCGCATATCGCGCAGCAATAATTTTTTCTGATGAAATTCCGGCTGCTCTGGCTTGATTCTCAAACGTTTTTATACTTTGCACAAAGTAATCACGCAGTCCAACCAAGTCATGATGATGCAATGTCGTACGCAATACCGTTGTGGCATTGAGTAAAGGATTAGCTGCAGCAATTAAGGGATTGAGTCCTGTCGTTGCTGCAGTGTGCTCCGTATCAATTATGGATCTATCTCCAGGCATGCCCATTTGTGAATAAGAAGAAGATCGCTGCGAAGGAGGAGTGCGTCCACCAGGGGATGGCATGATGATTGTCTTATCTACATCCGGTGATGCAAATGGATCATTCTGGTTCATGATTAGATTTAATTATTTAAATGGATACATAGAAAAATTGAATAGCGTTAATAGCAAGCGAAATTATTCTTTGATTGCCCAGAGTTCAAGCGCAAGCCCGGGGAATTCACCTCCGATATGCATCACTAAACCAGCGGAGTGCTCCAATTGTTTCCATAAATCATTGCTACGTTCCAGTTCAAAATAGTTGAATCCTGCATGAAACGGCAGTTGTCTCGGAGCAACAGGCAAAGGAGTCAAGGGTATGCCAGGTAAGGCAAGATTAACCAAATCCCGTATCTTTTCCGAAGGCCCGATTTTTACTTGAACTGGCAGTTTTACTCGTATTGCTTCGGCAGGAAGCTGTGCATTAACAGCGAGAATGAAGCTGGCGCATTTGAATAACCCTTTATCGTGAACCAGAGCGATGCGTATATTATGTTGGCGTTCTTCAAGCTGAATCGGGATTGCGCTTGAGATAATTTTTTGTGCAAGTAACCGGCGCAGTTCCGCCATGAGGTTGCTAAAACATAGCGCAAGCGCATCATGCTGATATTCCATATATTGGGAAGGACGGCGAGAGTTTTTTTCATCAAAAGTGGACATATCTCCCGCAAAACTGAGGCAAAAACTATAGAGTCTTTCCGGATGCAACACTGAAACCTGTGTCAGGTGAAGGAATAACGCTTCATATCGATTGATCGTTTGCAGCATTAGAAAATCAGCAATCTCCGCAATTCCACGATGACCGGGCTGTGTAATGAGTGAAGCCAGTTCTTCGCCCCGTTGATGAAGCATGCCACACAGTTCTTGCAGATAACCATTTAATATGACATCAGAACCAACATGCAGCATAGGCGGAATGAAGTCCTTGTGCAGCACGATCTGGTTATCTGATCGACGTTCAGAAATTTGTACAATGCCAATCACCGTGTAAGCATCCGTGACCTCGCGCTTAGGTATTAGCCTGAGACGAAGTTGCCCAATTTGCAAGGATGCAGTGCTTGGATTCTGTGTATTATTGTCAGAAACTTCAATTTCTTCAATAGAGTATCGTGCTAGACGGCTATTTTGATCATCATCTGCTTCAACCTCAATTGCACCGGCGCGTTGAACGGGTAGTGCGAGTACAATGACTTCATCCCGCAGATTAATGTCAATATCAAGGGGCAGGGGTGCTTTATCGCAATTCGGGAAATTAAACGGTGTGCCATCAGGAAAAATTCCGCACCCTGAGGTTAATTGTATTTTACCGAGCATTAATGCCGCTGAATTAAGCTCCAGCTTGCTAAATCCCCAGTGATAACCCAGTAAGGGTGCAATACGATTTTCTAACAATCGTTCATAATAGCGATTTTGCTGTTGAAAATGCTGAGGCTGAAGAAACATGCCTTCCGACCAAATAACTTTATTATTCCAGGACATAAAATTTCTCTAGTTATTGAATTGAAAAAAATTCATGAATAAGCTCTTATTCTATAACTTCATACAATGTACCTGGCGGTGGTTTGGGAGATCGAAATTGGCAAATAAATCCACACGCCGGTTTTGCACCAATTTGGATTTTGTTTCCTTCTAAGAAAATATAGATTTCAGGTGCACGTTCTTTAGCCGGAATGGCTGCAGATGCTCGCCATTGCGACTGTTCAAGGTTTTTATAAGCCGCCACGACACCAACATAACGGGTATCGATATTTAATGTCCGATTAAATTTCTGTTTGTGGCCGGGCATTAACCTAAATTCTTCGCTCGTGATTAATTCATTCTCGAGAGCCGTCTTGTAATCATTAAAAACCGAGAAAAAATCTGTGGAACTGAATGCTGCTAGTGAAGTAAGTTCGTAAAATCTGATTACAACCGGCCTTGCTTCTGGAGCTTTTGTTTCCGTTGTAGATGCGGAGAAGGGGTTGATATTCGGTTGTACATTAAGAGATACCGTGGCAATGGTGGGCTTGGGCGTACTAGAACACCCTGTCAGGATTGCGTATGAAACAATGAAAATGATCCCGATAAATAATTGCAGTGCCCGTTCCATTTTTATACTTTCCTCCCGCGCTAAAGAAAATACCCACTTTATTATTCAGTATATAGAAATATTGTGTGCGGCGTCTGTGAGAATTGTCACTGAATACCTCTGATTCCAGCACAGCATGTATTATTTGATCGTGCATTTCTCGCAGTGAAAGAAAATTTTTGCAATCTTAAGGAAGGATAGGTAACTGCATGGGGCGATGTGACGAATATCGAGGCTGATTTGATTTTAAAAATATTCATGCGAAACCTAGCAACCAATCTTTTCACCCGGTTTACCATAATAGAAACCTTGCAATAAATCGATACCGATTTGCCGGCATATCTTATCTTCGTTGGCTGTTTCTACACCTTCCGCTAAAACCTTAATGCCTTGTTCATGGCTATAGCTCACCAGCATTTCTACCATACGTTGTCGAGCCTGATTGGCCATATCGATGTTATGGATGAGGCAAATATCAAATTTTAATATGTCTGGAGAAGCTTCTGATAACTCAAGCAAACGCGCTTGGCCAGCACCGAAATCGTCATATGCCAATCCAATTTTTAATGCATGCAAATGACTTTTTATATTACGCATTTGTTGGATATTGGACACTGCTTTTTCGGGTATTTCCAGCACCAGTTTCATCTGTGAATATGTTTCGCGAATTTGATCAAGATGATGATATAAGTTATTAATATCCAATATTTCTTTAGGGTGTATGTTAAAGAAAAAGAAATAATCTTGGGGAAAGTTGAGTGCTTCTATTAATCCAGCTTCAAGAAATAATTCACTTAATGCGATTTCAGTACCGCGCTGTTCCGCGATAGAAAGTAGTGTTTCTGGAGATTCTGGTAATAGCGGGTGATTGCCGCGCCCTAATAGCTCATAGGCGACAATTGTCAAATGCTTATCGAAAATAGGTTGAAGCGCGCACTTTACCTGCCGATGCTGGATAAGCTCTTTGATCTCTTTAGTGCCTCTAGCGATTTTTTCCATGACATTGCCCGTAGCAATGTAAGTATGTACTTGCTGATCTGCAGTCGCCGTCGTATGCCAGCTTTCAATGGTGACTCTTAATTCCACATCACCCAACCGTACAATATCGCCATCTTCAATCGGCATGCTTTGAGTGATCTTGCAGTCATTAAGAAACGTGCCATTGGTGCTATTGAGATCTTTTATACACAACTGGCCATCACAACGGGAGATTTCTGCATGATGGCGTGATATGGTGTCGGCATCTATGGGTAATCCTGAATCCGGCATTCTACCAATAAGAAAAGGCAAGTGATTGACGGCCACCTTGCTATAAACATGCCCAGACGTGAAATAACCTTCTAAAAAACAAATTTCCATATAGAACAGGTCCTTGTCTTATTAGACTTGCATTGAGCGATGCAAAATATTCAAACTACTTTGACACACACGTAAACATTAACAAGCGAATATACACAGCCCTCACAGGCTATAAAGAAATTTTGCTGTTGTGGTCCGTTGTGATGTTAAAACAAAAATCAAATAATCATTTTTATCATACATTAATTACATTTTTTTACTGTTTTTTTTCTCGCAATAATCACCTTAAAAGCTTAGTGCGATGAAATTTGTTGCAAGAATGTTTTATCTTTAGAAAAGGTATAGACTTTGTAGGGTTTTTAGCGTATTAAATTCGGTACAAACTCATTTTCTTAATAGTTACACTCATCAACTAATCGTAAGATGATTATGGAAATTGAAAAACTGCTTAAACCGATATCAGCGGAATCGCCTTGCGGCCCAGATCTTGAATACGATCCTGACTTTCTCAGATTGAGTAAGGACCTGGAAAGCCCGCAAGAAAGAATTGTAGGCGATGCACCCCAAAAAGAGCCGAACTGGAATGAAATTTCATCTCATGCCGAAGCGTTGTTTTTACGTACCAAAGATTTACGTGTAGCGGTTGCGCTCAGTCGTGCATGGACGCACCGTGCAGGGTTAACTGGATTAGTTTCAGGGCTACATTTAATCAATGATTTATTGACACTCTATTGGGAAGAGATTCACCCCAGCCTTGATGCAGAAGATGATAATGATCCGACACGAAGATTGAACGTATTATCCGAAATTGGAAGTTATGGAATTTTGGTACGCGATGTTCAGAGTATTATGATTTCATTTCCTCCGATCAAGGTATCGATACGCGACATATTGACAATCCTGGGAAAGATCCCAGCTACAAACGTAAGTGCGGAATATACTCAAGCTCAAATCGAAGAAATGTTTCGCTCACAGGATAATGCGCAAGCAATTCTGAACTTGAATGATGGCTTAACTGAAATACTGCAAACATTGCAGGAAATACAAAATTTTCTCAAACAAAAAGTCAATGAAGCGCTATTGCCCGACTTTAAAAAACTGAATGTCACATTAGAACCCATTTTACTATTATGCAAGAATTTGACTGCATCAAGTCAGGATGTGGATCAAGAGGAACATTCACTCGTTGGAGAAAAAAAGGTGGCGGATAATAATATTTCCACACAAGGGGAAATACGCAATCGTGAAGATGTGGCTCGAATTCTTGAAAAAGTTTGTAAATATATTGAGCGAACGGAGCCCACCAATCCTGTCTCTTTAATCATTCGTTTGGCGCAAACTTTAATGACCAAGAATTTTTTGGAAATCATTGAAGCGATACCGCCGGAAGACATGAAGGTTTTTAAGAAAATTATTGATTCTGATAAGAAAAAATAACCCTTTGATCATACGCTGACAGGAGGAGCTACTATCACAAAGAAAATATGATGCCGCGAGCGCGTTGAATGTAAGCTACGATTATTCTGTACTTGTTTCTTTAACCACATGTGATTTTTATCACAGATTAATTTGTTTCTAGCAATTAAAATTTTTTTATCGATCCACTGATTTCTTTCTTGAAAATTAATTTAGTTTTAGTCAATTAAGAAACTCAGTTATTTCTAGCGAAGGGGAAGATGATGGCCGAGAGTAGTCAAAAATTTATTGCGCGTAACCGTGCGCCACGTGTACAGATTGAATACGATGTTGAGTTATATGGCGCCGAGAAAAAAATCCAATTACCTTTTGTAATGGGGGTGATGGCGGATTTATCGGGTAAGCCGGTGGAAGATTTACCTGAGGTCAGCGAGAGGGATTTTCTTGAATTTGATGTGGATAATTTTAATGAACGGATGAAAGCAATGAAGCCGCGCGTTGCCTTCCAGGTACCCAATGTTCTAACTGAAGAGGGTGGGAATATCAGTGTCGATATTACTTTCGAAAACATGGATGATTTTTCACCGGCAAGAGTCGCTGAAAAAGTTGATGCACTGAATAAGCTTTTGCAAACTAGAACGGAACTCTCCAATTTAATTACTTATATGGATGGAAAAGGCGGCGCCGAGAAAAAAATTAACGAATTATTAAATGATCCTGCGTTACTCAAGTCATTAGCCGCCACACCAAAACCTCAAGGTGAAGGTTCCGAGGTTTCTGAAGGTGAGTCCAAATAAAACAATATAACAATAATATTGAGGAGAATGAATAATGGCTGAGTCAGAAATCCAACCATCCGCTGCGGAAGCACAAGTACAAGAATCAGATGATTTTTCTGCTTTATTACTTAAGGAATTTAAGCCCAAAACAGACAGAGCCCGGGAAGCTGTAGAAAGTGCGGTGAAGACTCTGGCGGAGCAGGCTTTAGAACAAACGGCGTTGATATCAAATGATGCCATCAAAACCATTCAATCCATCATCGCAAAAATTGATCAATGTCTCAGTGATCAAGTGAATTTGATTCTGCACCATGCGGATTTTCAAAAATTGGAAGGCAGTTGGAGAGGTTTGCACCATTTGGTGAATAATACCGAAACCGATGAAATGCTAAAAATCAAAGTGTTTAACATCACTAAAAAAGAAGCCCATAAAACACTCAAAAAATTTCAAGGAACGGCCTGGGATCAAAGTCCGATTTTTAAAAAGATCTATACGCATGAGTACGGCATGTTTGGGGGCGAACCTTTTGGTTGCTTGATCGGAGATTATGAGTTTGATCATGCACCGCAAGATGTAGAATTTCTGAAAGAAATTGCCAAAGTTTCAGCGGCAGCACATGTGCCTTTTATCGCAGCGGCATCGCCTAAAGTTATGAATATGGATTCCTGGCAAGAGCTTGCTGATCCCCGTGATTTAACCAAAATATTCGGTACACCGGATTATGCCGCATGGCGATCATTACGCGAATCGGAGGATTCGCGCTATATCGGATTGGCATTGCCGCGTTTTCTGTCTCGTCTACCTTATGGCGCTAAGACATCGCCTGTTGAACAATTCGATTTTGAGGAAGATGTCGCCAATGCAGACCATAACAAGTATACCTGGAGTAATTCAGCTTACGCGATGGGTGTCAACATCAACCGTGCGTTTAAATTATATGGTTGGTGTTCGCGGATTCGCGGCATTGAATCCGGGGGCGCTGTGGAAGGTCTGCCTACGCATACTTTTCCTACCGATGATGGTGGTGTCGACATGAAATGTCCAACGGAGATTGCCATTGATGATCGGCGTGAGGCGGAGCTTGCAAAAAATGGCTTTATGCCATTGTTACATAAAAAGAATTCCGATTTTGCAGCATTTATTGGTGCGCAATCCTTGCAAAAACCTTTTGAATATGATGATCCGGATGCAACAGCGAACGCCAATTTATCGGCCAGGCTGCCTTATTTGTTTGCGGTTTGCCGTTTTGCGCATTATCTCAAATGTATTGTGAGAGATAAGATCGGCTCCTTTAAGGAACGGGAAGACATGCAGAAATGGTTGCAAAAATGGATTAATAACTATGTCGAAGCCAATCCTGCGACAGCGAGCGAAATTGATAAAGCTAAGCGCCCTCTGGCGAAGGCAGAAGTAGTGGTTGAAGAAGTAGAAGGAAATCCTGGTTACTATACTTCCAAGTTTTACCTGAGACCGCATTACCAATTGGAAGGATTAACGGTTTCTTTGCGATTAGTTTCAAGATTGCCTTCGGAGAAGAAATAACGGGTGTTTAATTTTAGATGGTTCGTACTGAGTTTCCGGAGCACGAAGTGGAGTATATGTTGAGCGTTGTTTTTGTAAATTAACCCTAGTAAATCAAGGAGAAGAAAGATGGCTACAAATACCTATTTGCACTGCGATCCTATTAAAGGCGAGTCAACGGATGAAGATCATAAGGATTGGATCGAAGTATTCAGTTTCAATCATGGATTGAGTCAACCCATGTCGGGCGCTAGCGGCACCGGAGGTCGTAGCTCAGCTCGTGCTGATTTTGGCCCTTTTGTCGTTACCAAAAGCATTGACAACGCGAGCGTGGATCTCAATGTGTACTGCGCCAATGGAACTCACATAGCCAAAGTAGAGTTGGAAGTGTGTCAGGAATCCGGCGAAAGAGTGTGCTATTTAAAGTATGAATTAGAAAATGCCATGATTCAGTCTGTTTCGGTGGGCGGTGGTGGTTCCGACCGTCCCCATGAAACGGTAACCTTTGTGTATGACAAGATATCCTGGACTTACACGCCGGTTAGTAATGATGGCAAACCTGGTACGGCAGTGGGTCCCAAAAAATGGAATTTAGAAACAAATAAAGGTGAATAAGTAATAGATGGTTGTTAACTGATTGGTGACGGAAGTGTTAATTCAAAAAGAATGAAAGCGAATACGCTAATGTATTAGCACTTCCTAAGTTAGCCTCAATTAAATGGGTAATGACAGCATGACACCTGAAGATTGCTTAAAGTTGGGTAATTTAGATGAGGCGTTGCGATTGCTGCAGGATCGAATTAAAAAGCAACCTTCAAATGCTAATGATAGGGTTTTTTTATTTCAATTGCTGTCGGTAATGGGGCAATGGGATAGAGCGTTAACGCAATTGGCCGTCGTAAAGGAACTCGATGACAGTTCAATTGCAATGGTACTGATGTACCGTCAGGTTATTGCTTGTGAAAAAATCAGAGAGCGAGTTTTTCTTGGGCAGGAAGAGCCGACTGTGGTTGGGCAGCCTAAGCAGTGGATTGCATTAATGATTCAAGCATTGCGAATGGCCGCAGAAGAACAATATGAACATTCCCAGGTGCTGCGTATGCAAGCATTCGAGGAAGCCCCGAGTGTCAGCGGAACTCTAAACGATGAATCGTTTGAATGGCTCGCCGATAGCGATGCACGAATCGGTCCAATCATGGAGGCGATTATTGATGGTCGTTATATCTGGACGAGTTGGGAAAATTTACAATCGGTTGTCATTGAAGCGCCTATCGATTTACGCGATGTAATATGGCTTCCTGTACACTTTGAATGGAAGAATGGCGGAGAAAATTATGGTTTGATGCCGGCTCGTTATCCCCGATCCTACCAAATGGATCCGCTTTTAGCGTTATCGCGCAAAACCGTCTGGCAAGAGCTACCGCATGATATCCATATTGGATACGGACAAAAAATGCTGTTAACCGATCGATCGGAATATCCTCTGATGGAAGCTCGATCAATCACTATCAACGCTGCTCCAAATAATGCTGAAGGGTGATATCTTGGCTACTTTTTCAAAAGATCTGTTTCTACCATCGTTACTGGATCGGCTGACCAATGAGGATCCAGTCAATCAGTTGATAAATGAGGTAAGACAGAACATTAGGCAAGCTCAGCAAGATCTCAATCAATTAACCAATAATCAGGAGGTGTTAAGCGCTGAAAAGCAACGAGAGCAGCACTATCAATTGCACCAGCAGTTGATGGGTTTGCAAGCGCAATATAACACGCTAAGTGCTTCTGTCAGCGCCAAGCATGATATTAAGTCATGCGTGAAACGCGATCTTGAATGGTTGTTCAATGCCATTCAATATGTTCCTAACCACGAACTCGATGAATTGCCTGAAACAGCCCGCTCGGTTATTAATTTCGGCATACCCGATTTTTCAGGGAAAACTGTTTCGGGATTGGACATGGTGCAATTAGAACGGTTATTGTTACAGGCCATCATTGACTTTGAGCCGCGAATCATCAGAAAAACGTTAACAGTCAAAGTAATTGCAGATCAGAATAAGAAAGAGCATAACGTTTTTGTTTTTGAAATCGAAGGGGAAATATGTGCAAAACCGTTGCCCTTACATTTGCATTTGCGAACCGAACTTGAATTGGAAAGTAGTCAAGTGACTATTTATGATATGCATTAATTGAGTAAAAAATGACACCGCGCTTACTTGATTATTATGAGAAAGAATTGCGATTCATCCGTGAGATGGGATTTGAATTCGCCAAGCGCTATCCTAAAATTGCCGCCAATCTTGATTTGGCAAGCACAGAATGCAGCGATCCTTACGTTGAGCGGTTGTTAGAAGGTTTTGCATTTCTGACCGCTCGCATTCAACTGAAAATGGATGCGGAATTTCCCCGTTTTACCCAACATTTGCTGGAAATCGTCTATCCACATTATCTTGCACCTTTGCCGTCGATGATGATTGTGCAAATTAATCCCGATTATAAAGGGGGGATTACTGAAGATGGCTTTACGTTGCGGCGAGGAGCCAAGATTTTCAGCAAGTCTGTAGGCGGAGGACGGAGCCGCTGCGAGTTTCAAATTGCGCACGAAGTCAATGTTTCGCCAATTCGGGTCAAAGAAGCGGCTTATTTACCGCTTGGGCAAGTACCCAGTTATCCTGGTTTAAATGCTAAGAAAATAAAATCAGGTTTCAGAATAAAACTACAAACGATTGCAAATTATCGTTTTAATCAGTTGCCGCTCGATCAATTGATATTTTTTCTGCATGGCACAGGCAGTCTGGCGGTACAACTGTATGAATTGATCATGGGGCATAGCATATCAGTTGTCACCCGTAATCCCGCAAATCAGCAAAGCCATGTTTTTGACCGATCGATACTGCAATCTGTAGGATTTGATCAGGAAGATTCTCTATTACCTGCAACGCCACAAACTTTTCAAGGTTATCGTCTGCTGCAGGAATATTTTGCCTTACCTGAACGTTTCTTGTTTTTTCAATTGAATCACTTCAATTCAGCCATCCAGCAATGCGATACTGAAGAAATTGAAATCTTGATTTTGCTTGATATCCCGCAAGATAAGCTGGAACATGTGATTCAAGCAGAGAACTTTAAATTAAATTGCGCACCGGCGATCAATTTGTTTGAAAAGCAAGCAGACCGCATTCATTTGAAACAGCACAACGCGGAGCATCATCTGGTTGTGGATAAAACCAAACCCAATGATTTTGAGGTTTTTAGCATTCTCGAAGTTATTGGAATTGGAAGTGATATGCAAACAGAACAGGAATTCCGTCCTTTTTATTCCAATTATCATGAGCAGCAGGGAAATACCAACGCCTTTGCTTATTACACGCTCAGACGCCAACCCACGTTGTTTCCGGTCAATACCAGTTCAACTCTTTTAAAAACTGAGTATAGCGGTAGCGAAATCTATTTATCTTTGGTGGATTCGGGCGAGATGCCTTTCGATAGTGAAATGAAGCAACTTGGCATTCGAGCGCTTTGTACCAATCGTGACTTACCGAAGCTTTTACTATTGGATGGAAATAAATCTGACTTTAGTTGGGAAGTCAGCGCACCGATCGACAGCATCTCTTGTTTAGTGGGCCCTACCGATCCAAAGCCATCAGCCACTGAGAGCAGTTACGCTTGGCGCTTGATCAATCATCTGTCATTAAATTATCTAAGTCTAGTCAATGATGATCATCAGCAAGGTGCCAAGGCACTGCGCGATATGTTGGCGCTGTATGCGGATTACGGCGAGCATGCGATAGCCAAGCAGATTGAAGGATTGCAATCGATTCAGTGCCGCCCGGTGACTTGCCGTGTGCCGATTAAGGGGCCCATTACCTTCGGGCGCGGAGTGGAAATTACGGTGACATTCGATGAAACAGCTTTTGCCGGTGGCAGCAGCTTTCTAATGGGTGCTGTTTTGGATCGTTTTTTTTGCAAATATGCATCAATTAATAGTTTCACACAGGTCAAAATTTCAACGAAAGAACGTGGTGAGATAATGCGATGGCCAATCAGATCAGGAACCAGGGCCGTACTGTAACCGTGCTGAATGATTTTCAGCACGAGCCCTACAAATATGATTTTTATCAATTCATGCGCTTAATTGAGTGCATGTACCCTGATAAACAACGGTTTGGTTACTCGGTGAAGCCCAGCGATGATGCTATTCGCATAGGGCAATTGCCCTCGATGCAATTTGCTCCCGGAGCGCTTGCAAGGTTTGAAATGAATGCTGATTATCCGGCAGTATTAAAGGTGTTTTTCTTCGGTTTATTTGGCCCTAATGGCCCTTTACCCATCCATCTCACCGAATTTGCCAGACATCGGATGAATATTGCTCGAGATCCGACATTTGCGGAATTTGCCGATCTTTTTCATCACCGTTTATTAAGCCTTTTTTATCGTGCATGGGCAGATAAAGAGCCTACTACCCAGCTTGACCGCCCTCACAATGACCGCTTCAGCATTTACGTAGGATCATTGCTGGGAATCGCGGAGCGTTCGCAACAACAACGCGACGGCATCTGCGATCATACAAAGTTCCATTTTGCTGCACATCTGGGTTGTCAAACAAAACATGCGGATGGCTTGATTGCGGTACTGCGCAGCTACTTCCAAGTTCCCATCGCAATGGAGGAATTTGTAGGGGAATGGCTCACGATACCTGAAGATGGTTTGTGCTATCTGAATGCTGATCAACAAACGGGGCAACTGGGGGTTTCTGCGACGATAGGATTGCACAGTTGGCAATGCATGCACAAATTTCGCCTAATTGCTGGGCCACTCGATTTGCAACAGTTTGAATCGTTCTTGCCAAATGGTGAAAAGATAACCGCATTTTCTGATTTGGTTAAAAATTACATTGGCTTTGAGTTCAAATGGGATTTAAATCTCATACTTAAGAAAGAAGAAGTACCGGCCGCACGCCTCGGTAAATATGGCTGGTTAGGGTGGAACAGTTGGCTGTCGGCAAGAAGCAGGAATGACGATGCCAAAGATATGTTTATCGACTTGGAGAGAAATTGATGACAGAAATTAGCCGCACAGCCCTATTCGGAAAGTTGAACAATCTGGCGTACAAAGGCATAGAAAGCGCAACCGTTTTTTGCAAAATGCGCAGCAATCCCTACGTTGAACTTGTGCATTGGCTGCACCAAATTTTGCAATTACCCGATTCCGATCTACACCGTATCATTAAAAAATTTGAATTAAATCCATCGCGACTGGCGCAAGATTTTGTCGGGTTGCTGGATCGCTTGCCAGCAGGGGCCTCCAGTTTGTCCGATTTTTCCATCGATGTCGAAGAATCCATAGAAAAAGGCTGGTTATACGCCAGTCTTAAGTATGCCAGTAATCAAGTAAGATCTGGCCACTTGTTGGTGGGCGTGGTAAAAACACCTGAACTGCGCAACAAATTGCTCATGATTTCGCAGGAATTCAAGAAAATCAATACCGACATGCTGATCGATGAGTTAAACACCATCGTTCAAGGATCACCGGAAGATCAAATGGTCGCAACCGATGGCAGTCAATTGGCTGGCAATGCGTCCCCTGGCGAGTACTCGGGTGCCATGCCATCTGCGCCAATGGGAAAACAAAAAGCCTTGCAGCAATTTTCAGTTGATTTGACGGAAGCGGCGCGTCAAGGAAAAATTGATCCAATTGTCGGTCGCGACAATGAAATCCGCCAACTGATTGATATCTTGATGCGCCGCCGCCAAAATAATCCTATTCTGACAGGCGAGGCGGGTGTCGGAAAAACTGCTGTGGTTGAAGGATTTGCTCTAAAAATTGCGACAGGCGATGTGCCGCCACCTTTGCAAGGGGTAAGCATCAGAACACTGGATTTGGGATTGCTGCAAGCGGGCGCTAGCATGAAGGGCGAGTTTGAAAATCGCCTGCGCCAAGTGATTGATGAAGTGCAAGCTTCAGAAAAACCCATCATCCTTTTTATCGATGAAGCGCATACCTTGATTGGTGCGGGCGGCTCGGCAGGAACAGGGGACGCGGCGAATCTGCTCAAGCCGGCATTGGCGCGCGGAACCTTGCGTACAATCGCTGCCACGACTTGGTCGGAATACAAAAAATATTTTGAAAAAGATCCTGCGCTCACCCGGCGCTTCCAGGTTGTCAAAATCGATGAGCCGCATGAAGAAAAAGCCATTCAAATGGTGCGCTGCCTTGCGAATGTGATGGAAAAGCATCATCAGGTATTGCTACTGGATGAAGCACTCGAAGACGCGGTTAAATTGTCGCACCGCTACATCCCTGACCGGCAACTGCCGGACAAATGCGTCAGCGTATTGGATACAGCTTGTGCGCGTGTTGCCATCAGCCAATCCGCAGTTCCGCCTGAAATAGAAGATAGCCGCCGCAGAATTGATGCGCTTAAAACGGAAAACAGAATTATCGAGCGGGAGAAAACCGTGGGCGTGGATGTCAAGGATAGAAAGCAGATCGTTGATAGCAAATTGAGCGAAGAAACACAACGTCTGGAACAGCTTGAACAGCGATGGTTGCAGGAAAAACAATTGATCGGGCAGATTCTTGAATTGCGTACTCAATTGCGCAATCAGCAAGCTGCGGCCGATTCGCAGCCGCACATTGAAACGCATAATTCCGATCCTGATCCAGAAGCGCTCAATCAGTTAAAAACTTTGCAACAGCAGCTTGCCGAATTGCAAGGCGAACAGCCCTTGATGTTCCCAACGGTGGATAGCCAGGCTGTGGCGGCCGTGATTGCCGGCTGGACTGGAATTCCGGTGGGGCGCATGGTGAAAAATGAAATTGATGCTGTTCTTAACCTTGGGGGGACATTGAACCGGCGCGTAATTGGTCAGCGGCATGCCTTGGACATGATCGCCCGGCGCGTACAAACTTCACGTGCCAACCTGGATAACCCGGGCAAACCAATTGGTGTGTTTCTGTTATGCGGACCTTCCGGCGTCGGTAAGACGGAAACCGGCTTGGCGCTGGCGGAAGCGCTGTATGGCGGTGAGGAAAACATCATTACCATCAACATGAGCGAATACCAGGAAGCGCATGCAGTATCCACTTTAAAAGGCTCTCCGCCGGGTTACGTGGGTTACGGCGAAGGTGGAATTTTGACTGAAGCTGTCAGGCGCAGACCGTACAGTGTGATTTTGCTGGATGAAGTGGAAAAAGCGCATCCGGATGTGCATGAGATTTTCTTTCAGGTATTCGACAAGGGCTGGATGGAAGACGCCGAAGGCCGTTTTATCGATTTCAAGAATACCATTATTCTTCTGACATCCAATGTAGGGACAGAACTAATCATGAATCTATGTAAGGATCCCGAGTTGATGCCCGATGCGGAAGGAATTGCAAAAGCCCTGCGCGAACCCTTGTTAAAGGTTTTTCCTGCTGCGTTATTGGGTAGACTGGTTACCATTCCCTATTATCCGATCAGTGATGAAATGCTCAAAGCCATTATCAAGTTGCAATTGAGCAGGATCGAGAAACGCATTAAGGCCAACCATCATATTCCATTCAGTTACGATGACGCCGTGGTACAGTTAATCGCCAATCGTTGTAATGAACTGGAAAGCGGCGCGCGAGTGGTTGATTCCATTTTGACCAATACCGTACTGCCAACCATAAGCCAGCAATTTCTAACCAAAATGATGACCGGGGAAACGATTTCTGCAGTGAACATTGGTGTACAAAATGGTGAATTCAGTTATCAATTCGGATAATTTATTAATTCATTGAAGAGTTAAAACTATGTCCTTAACACAACAAAATCGTGAAATTGAAATCATCACCCCGCTGGGTGCTGATGTGTTGCTATTGCGCGAAATGACGGTTACAGAAGAATTGGGACGTTTGTTT
>CADEDJ010000013.1:49501-54697 GCA_902826055.1 uncultured Nitrosomonas sp.
TGATGTGTTGCTATTGCGCGAAATGACGGTTACAGAAGAATTGGGACGTTTGTTTTCCATCAACGTGGAGCTGGGCAGCACCGAAGATATCAATTTTGAAGACCTGCTCGGACAAAATGTTTCCATTCGGCTCAATTTTGCGCAAAATAAACGTTATTTCAATGGCTTCGTCAGCAGCATTTCGCAAGGTGTCAGCGAAGGACGATATGGGCGTTATTATGCAACGATTCATCCGTGGTTATGGTTTTTAACCCGTACCTCCGATTGCCGGATTTTTCAGAATAAAACCGTGCCGGATATCATCAAGGATGTGCTTCGCGAACAAGGTTATTCCGATATCGAGGATCGGCTAAAAGGCAGCCATCGTACTTGGGATTATTGTGTTCAGTACCGTGAAACTGATTTCAATTTCATCAGCCGGTTGATGGAACAAGAAGGCATTTATTATTTTTTTAAACACGAACAAGGCAAACATACGCTTTGTTTGGCTAATGACATGGCATCCCACGACAAAATGCCGGATTGTTACAAAATTTCTTATTATCCGCCGGATCAATCGGTCGTCCGCGAAGATGAGTGCATCTCAGGCTGGAATATCATTAAACAGTTGCAAACCGGTACTTATTGCTTGAACGACTATGATTTTGAACATCCGAAAGCGGACTTACATGTCAATTCCAATATTATCCGAGATCATGACAGAGCCAGTTTTGAAATCTACGATTATCCGGGCGAATATGTGAAAAGCGATGAGGGAAATGACTGCGTCAAGATTCGAATTCAGGAATTGCATAGTCAGTATGAACGCATGCAAGGCAATGGTAATGTGCGCGGTTTGATTTGTGGCGGCTTGTTTAAACTGGATTTGTTTCCACGCGCCGATCAGAACCGGGAGTACTTGGTTACTTCTGTAACGCATAATGTCCGTATCGATAGTTTTGAATCGACGACAGGCGGTACTGGCAATCAGTACAGCAATAGTTTTTCAGTCATTGAGAGCAACACCCCCTATCGAACCGCACGATTAACGCCCAAACCCTTCGTGCAAGGTCCTCAGACCGCTGTAGTTGTCGGTCCATCCGGTGAGGAGATCCATACGGATAAGTATGGGCGAGTCAAAGTGCAGTTTCATTGGGATAGATTGGGTACAAAAAATGAAAATAGCTCCTGTTGGGTCCGCGTTTCCCATCCTTGGGCCGGAAAAAACTGGGGTATGGTTGCCATTCCACGCATTGGCCAGGAAGTCATTGTTGATTTTCTCGAAGGCGATCCTGATCAGCCCATCATCACCGGACGCGTCTATAATGCCGAGCAGATGCCGCCTTACGAACTGCCTGCCAACAAAACGCAAACCGGCATTCTCACTCGTTCAAGTAAAGGGGGCAGTGCAGCCAATGCCAACGAATTGCGTTTTGAGGATAAGAAAGGCTCCGAGCAAGTTTATTTGCATGCCGAGAAGAACCAGGATATCGAAGTCGAAAATGATGAAACCCATTGGGTAGGGCATGACCGGAAAAAGACCATTGATAACGATGAAACCACGTTGGTCAAGCACGATCGCACTGAAACAGTTGGCAACAACGAAACCATCACTGTCGGTGTCAACCGCACCGAGACGGTAGGTTCAAATGAAAGTATCACCATCGGTTCGAACAGAACCAAAACAGTCGGTGCCAGCGAAACAGTGTCGGTTGTCTTGCAGCGCACCCATTTGGTCGGAGTCAACGAAACCATCGGTGTCGGCGGCGCTCAGGAAATCGGTATCGGCGCATTTCAGGCGGTTGCAGTGGGCGCCTATCAGACAATTAATGTCGGGGCCTATCAGAGCACAAATGTTGGTGCTAATCAAAGTAATGACATCGGTGCGAATCAGACTACAAATGTGGGCGCCAATCAGTCAGTTACCGTAGGTGGGAACCAGAGCGAATCGGTTACAGGTAATGCATCGAAAGCTGTAAAAGGTAATGACTCATTGGGTGTGGATGGCAATCGTAGTGCAGATGTGAAAGGCGATGACGCTGCCAAAATCGGCAAGAATCTGGTAATCGATGCAGGTGATTCGATAACCATCAAAACCGGCAGTGCCAGTATCAGCATGAAAAAAGATGGCACGATTGTGATCAAAGGCAAGGATATTACGATAAACGGTTCTGGCAAAATCAATGCCAAAGCTGACAGCGACATCGTGATGAAAGGCAGTAAGATTCTTCAGAATTAGACGGTTAGGAGAATATGCGATGAGTAGTCAAGATTTGATCGAGACAGATGCTGAAATGATGCTTGAGGAGGAATTGGATAATGGCATCTTGCGTCCACTGATCGAAAGAGAAGTGACTCCGGCTTCAAGGAAAGTAGCGTCAGACAACGTTCAGATGGGAGTTATCGTAGGTGAATTAATTGCCATCACCGAGGAAGGGCGTGTGCCGATGGTGTGCTATCCAGGTCAGAACGGGGCTGCTGCAATTGCTGCGCGTTCGACCATTGATCTGCAAGGCAAACACATTGGACAACAAGTGGTATTGATGTTTGAGGGAAATAATCCTGAAAAACCCATCATCATGGGGGTGTTGCAAGGAAAAGAAGGATGGCCAATCGACCACCAACCCAATCAAGTTGAAGTGGATGCAGACGGCGAGCGCATGATCGTCACTGCCAAGGAGCAATTGGTATTGCGCTGTGGCAAAGCGAGTATTACCTTGACTAAAGCAGGTAAGGTACTGATCAAAGGTAGCTATGTTCTGAGCCGCTCGAGTGGTGTCAATCGTATCAAGGGTGGATCGGTGCAACTTAATTGATGGTATTTGTGCGAATGAATGGAAATTGTCGATGCCAACTGTTCTAAGAGTTGGACCCTATCGTTTCTTTTTCTACTCAGGTGATCGCGATGAGCCAAAACATATTCACGTTGAACGGGAAAACAATCTTGCAAAGTTTTGGATTGATCCGGTTAGGCTGCAAAAGAGCATCGGTTTTAGTCGACCTGAAATTATTCGAATCATGAGCATTATTGAAGAGCATAGTCAACAAATTACGGAGGCATGGCATGAGTACTTTGGCCATTGAACTGGAAATACCCCAAGCAATGAATGTTTATGTATCAGAAGATACACTCAGTGTCGAACTCAGTGACGGAAGAAGTATTTCGGTTCCAATCGATTGGTACCCCCGGTTAACCCATGCGACCGATCAAGAACGATCCAACTGGCGAATCATTGGTAAAGGTCATGGCATTCATTGGGAAGATCTCGATGAAGATATCAGTGTTAAAAACTTACTGACGGGAATGCCTTCAGGTGAAAGTCAAACATCTTTCAAGAAATGGCTCGATGCGAGAATGAAAACTTTATAATTTAAATTCGAGGTTAGATTAATGAGCAATACATCATTAGCTTATACCTACTGGCAAGATAAGAATATCTGGCTTGGTTATCTTGATGAGTTTCCTGATTACATTACACAAGGAGAATCATTGGAATCTTGGAAGACATACATTGATCTAGAGTAGTGGCGCTGATTTCGCTGTGGAGTTTTTGCGAAAGTCTGTTACTTCCTGGGGCACAAAAAAATAGGAGAAAAAATGGCAAGAACTGTAGAAGAAGTTGTAAAAGCTGTGGAACAATTACCACAAGATCAATTAAAGCAATTTCGTGCGTGGTTCCAAAAATTTGATGCAGAAGTATGGGATGAGCAAATAGAAAAAGATATTAAAACCGGAAAGCTGGATGCCCTCGCACAAGCAGCAATTGTAGATCACCATGCAGGGAAATCAAAGAAATTGTGATTCACTTTGCCAGCCCATCGTTCTGGGAAGCTTATGAAGCATTGCCACTATCCGTGAAACGAGTTGCTGATCGAAATTTTGAAATGCTTAAAACAGACCCAAAGCACCCATCGCTACATTTTAAGAAATTTAGTGGTTACTGGTCTGTGCGTGTAGGAATTAGCAATCGAGCCTTGGCAGTAGAGGTTGAAAATGGATTACTTTGGTTCTGGATTGGCAGTCATGCAGATTACGACAAACTTATAAAGTCATGATATAGCAATAGGTTAGCGCATTAGTTTTTGCGAATTTGGAATAACAAAGGAATAAATTGATGAATAAATCACTGCAAGCATTTACTTACTGGCAGGACGACAATATGTGGTTAGGCTACCTTGATGAGTTTCCTGATTACATGACGCAAGGAGAATCATTGGAAGAATTAAAAGAAAATTTAAAAGATATTTATAAGGAACTGACCGGCGGTTATATTCCCGCTGTCAGGCACCATGCGGAATTAGTAGTGTAGTGAAAAGAAGGGATCTAATTACAAAACCCTTGAGGGAATGGGATGTATGCTGATTCGCCATGGAGGAAAGCATGATTGGTATCAAAATCCAAAAACGAAAATTTCGCAACCAATACCACGACATCGTGAAATTAACGAACTCCTGGCTAAACATATCATTAAGTCATTAAGCTAGTTTTTATCAACAATATGGATCTCATTAACGCAACCAACATGCAAGCAGGCTACACCATGGGAATGGAGCCATCGGGGCGTGAATTGTTGGTGGTGGTGGTCAAAGGAACCTTTCATTTGCCGAAATCGGGGGAAGAAGTGCGATTGCATGAGCAGCAAGTACCGCTGATCATGGCGGATACGTTTACCGGGGAACCGGGTTTCTCGGCGCCGTACTATGAAGTTGATTTTGCGCCGCGTAAATTAAAATGTGACATCCTGCTCCAAGGCAGTGCTTATGCACCGGAAGATCGGCCTGTTCCCCGTGTGCCGGTGGGATTGCGTATCGGGCAGTGGCAAAAAACCTTTGCGGTCTGCGGTAAGCGGTATTGGGAGTATGGTTTGGCGGGGGTGAACACTACCGAACCGGAGCCTTTTAGGGTACAACCGTTTTCTTATGATGTTGCTTTCGGCGGTGTCGATAATTTTCCGGAAGATCAAGCGAAACATGCAGCTTTCATGCATAACCCAATCGGGAAAGGTTTCCATAAAAATATCAAGAAAGAATGGATCGACGGCGCACCTATGCCGCAGACCGAAGCACTGGATCAACCTGTAGAGCAACCGGATGGCGACTACGCGCCGATGGCATTCGGGCCGCTTGGTCGTGGTTGGGCATCGCGTCTACCGTATGCAGGTACCTATGATCAGAACTGGATCGACAATACTTTTCCCTTTCTGCCATCAGATTTTA
>CADEDJ010000013.1:54797-58625 GCA_902826055.1 uncultured Nitrosomonas sp.
ACCTATGATCAGAACTGGATCGACAATACTTTTCCCTTTCTGCCATCAGATTTTAAAGATGAGTACTATCAAGCTGCGCCACTGGATCAACAAGTTCCTTATCTCGGCGGAGGTGAAGAAGTGGTATTAGTCAACCTGACTCCCGAAGGACGTACCGCATTTCATTTACCGACCATCGATATCCCAGTTGTTTTCTTCCGCAAAAAAGGTGATCGTCATGAAACCAAGGCGATGCTGGATACTCTCGTAATTGAATCCGATAAACGTCTGTTTTCGATCACCTGGCACGTATGTTTGCCACTCAAGAAAAACATGTTTGAAATTCCGCAAGTGCTGGTCGGGAAAAAATCTCGCGCCTGGTGGCGTGCACGGGAATTGGGTAAAACTTATTATCCTTCGTTGGCGCATTTGGCAGTGGAAAAGCAGGCTGAAACTGAAGAGGAATGATGAATAATGGCTATATCAAAGATTCGTTTAGGAATGTCATCCTCGCGAAAGCGGGGATCCAGTAAGGTCGACGGTCTGGATGCCCGCCTTTGCGGGCATGACGAGTTACTGGAAGTATCTCAATACCT
Source organism: uncultured Nitrosomonas sp. (assembly GCA_902826055.1). Taxonomy (GTDB): domain Bacteria; phylum Pseudomonadota; class Gammaproteobacteria; order Burkholderiales; family Nitrosomonadaceae; genus Nitrosomonas. The sequence goes on from CADEDJ010000013.1 coordinate 55,373, forward strand.
TATAGAAAGCATCAAAATGATTTCAGACACTGAAATTAAAATAAAAGGGCTACAAATCCTTACTCAATATCTTGGTGATGTGGAGGCGGAACGATTTATTGCGTTGATTCAACGAGAACCATTCGATTACACAAAATGGCGTCATAAGTTGGAAGAACCCTTATCCCTTGAGGAAATCAGCCGCAATGCCATGGCATTGCGAAAAGAAAATGTGCAACAGGAAAAAGGTTAGTTTTACACGGAAAAACCTAAAACGAATAGCATGAGCAACCTACCTTTAGCGATTACGAGTGTTGGCATGGTGACGGGCGTCGGTCTCAGCGCTCCGGCTTCCTGCGCAGCGATTCGTTGCGCGATCGATAATTTTCAGGAAACGCGCTTCATGGATAACGGCGGAGAATGGATCATGGGATGCGAAGTGCCGCTGGAACAACCGTGGCGGGGTAGAACCAAGCTGCTCAAAATGGCGGCGATGGCGATTCGGGAATGCCTGCAAGGTAATCCACAGTTGAATACCAAAGCAACACCAATGCTGCTGTGCTTATCCGAACATGAACGCAAAGGCCGTGTGTTTGATGATGACAACCAGTTTTTTCTCGATTTGCAGGAAGAATTGCAACTCCGGTTTCATGAAAAATCGCGCATTATCGCGCACGGTCATGCGGCGGCCGGTGTTGCGCTGCAACATGCGCGCCGCCTGATTCAGGAATTCGGTTGCAGTCAAGTGTTAATCGCGGCAACGGATAGTTTGCTGGTCGGCGCCACTTTGGCGCATTTTGAAGAAAATGAGCGCCTATTGACCAGCAATCATTCCGATGGTTTTATTCCCGGCGAAGCAGGTGCAGCATTGATCGTAGAACCGTATAGTGGACAAAAAAATCAACTGATTTGCACAGGTCTTGGTTTTGGCGTAGAAAAGGCACACGTGTATTCGGAAGAACCGCTGCGGGCGAATGGATTGACCGCAGCGATCAAGGAAGCGCTTGACGATGCTGGGCATGGTGAAAGCCTGTTGAACTTCAAGATTACCGATATTTCCGGGGAGCAATACTATTTCAAGGAAGCAAGCTTAGCTTTTAGCCGATTGGATCGCACTAAACGCGAAGAATTCGATATCTGGCACCCGGCAGATTGTGTGGGTGAAGTGGGATCTACACTGGGTCTGATTATGATTGGTGTGTTGAAAGCGGCGTGTGAAAAAGCGTATAGCAAAGGCAACCATATTCTCGCGCATTTGGGAGATGATGATGGTAAACGTTCTTCGATGATATTTTCGTGGCGGGGAAGTGGTTATGGCCAATGATGTATTTGCCAATGGTCGTGAGATTTCCTGCAAAAAGGCAGATGGAAAAACCATTTGCGAATTCCCGGATGTCTGCTTTACGCCCCCTGAAAACCCAGCGACACCGCCAGGTGTGCCAGTTCCTTATCCCAATACGGCTTTTGCGAAGGATACAACTGAAGGTAGCAAAAGTGTGAAGATATCGGGGCAGGAGGTCATGCTAAAAAATATTTCACATTTTAAAACATCGACTGGAGATGAAGCAGGATCCGCCGCGAAAAAAGGTGTCATTACAAGTACCAATAAGGGAAAGGCATATTTCATTAGCTGGTCCATGGATGTGAAGTACGAAGGGAAAAATGTAGTCCGTCACCTAGATATGACGACGAATAATCATGCGAGTCCTATGGCAAATGGGTCTGCACCGATGAAGTATGGTGATTCACCAGCAGCACCAGCCGAAGAGACTCCTTGCGAAGAAGCCGCAAGAATGGCAAATCAAGCAGAAAATACATTACCTCAAGCGCTTCAGAATAGTCCACATGTTGTTGCAGGTGGGAGTTTTGCACCTAATGGAGGATTTCCTGGATTTCCCAATATTGGCCCTACCTTAGGGATGATGGCGGCGAGTTGTATTTCCAGTAGAATGGTTAGGCCTAGAGGCAGGTATGAACGATTCGCAAGAGGCAATAATGGAGGGCCATCCCCATGTGGGGATAGTATGTCATCTAGGGATCAAGGACATGCTGAAGTAAAGATGATTGAGGATATTTTTAATGGAAGAATACCTGGAATAGTAAATAGAAGTGGATATATGCCTCAAGGAAGACTTTCTCTATCAGTTAGGAATAGACCTATATGTTGTAGTTGCCAAAGAATTATACGATGTGCTGAACAACGTGGGTTAGAGATAGAGTATTGTCCAGATAGCGAAGGCAATCCAGTAACTTTTGATCAGTGCTAGTAATTAGTATTGATAATTTATTTAATTCTTAATTTATTTAAAATTTACATGATAATACCCAACTACATACCTATAAGCTTAATAAGCCATAATTATATTAAACATCAGTGGGATGATTGGGATCCATATGAAATAATTAATTTACCTGATAAAGAAACTATAACTAACCTAAATAAGGTTACAGGAAGGGCCATGTTAATATTTACGTTAGGCTGTGCAGAATGGACTATATATAGATTCAATAGATTAATACCTAAAGATGATTTAACTTACGATTTTCTTGAAGCTTTTTGGATTTATCTAATGAATATAGAAAAAGCATTACCACCTGAAACAACTGATGAAGATAAATGGGAAGGTCCAATTTACGGTCCGATTAATATGGCACTAGCTACATTCTATAGCTCAATTCATATCTCAGAATATGGCTTACCAATTGAGAATAGCGCTCTTTCTGAGCAGATATCTTTGCATGTTCTTATTGATAAATTGCCATTTTTAAAATGGAGAATTCAAATATTAAAGAGATTAGAAGATTATTGTGAATCGCCTAATAAAAATGGGAATGAAGATGTCATTCCAAGAGAAATACTTGATCCAACTATTAGTTTGGAAACGATAATAGGAAATAGGATTCAATTGATAAATCAGCTGGTTGAAAGTGTAGATTTTAAATCCAATAAATTTCTGAGGGAACTTAACCCGTAAGGCGGTTTTGCGTTACAACCGTACGGCGGATAACTGGTAGGGTGGTTTCGTGCAAGCAAAGCACCATAACCAATAATCGCTCAATTGTTTGCAAACCATCATGATTGTGTGTTGTATTGATTGGCGGATTGTCGCTTTGCTCCGAATCCGCCCTACGCCTACGCCATGACGTAATTTGATAATTTTTGAGGTTGAGCATTACCCATTTGCATCCAGCTCATTCATTGCTTATTGCTCATCTACAGTAAGCCTCCAACCCTTCCACATTAACACCCAGACACATCATCGCTATCCTTGAA
>CADEDJ010000014.1 GCA_902826055.1 uncultured Nitrosomonas sp.
CGACCAACGGATTAAAAGTCCGCTGCTCTACCGGCTGAGCTAACGACCCAAAGCGCGGCATTATACCTCAATAAATTACCGATATAAATATATATGGCTTTATAAAATCACATATTCAAAATTACCAAGAAAATAGGTGTAGAGTTCTACTTTCCAGATGTAAGGAGCCGTACCGCAAATGGCGATGAATACAACAGCAAGAGATTTAAGAAAAAATTAAGTGAAGCTTCAGAATATTTTGTGCTGGATGTCACGGCAAAATCGGCGACAGTGCCTAAGATTAAACTTAATCACACAACGTTGTGTTACTACAAAATATGATTATTTATTTGTAAAAATTAACTTATTGAGTTTCAAAATCGGGAAAGTTCTTTTGCTTCCTTAACACCACTCATGATCTAATAAAAACAATAATTCATGTAGTTAAATAAAAAATAATACCTAGAATCACCTAACACAATCTAGACCCATTTACCTTAAACAAGCTAAAATTACAACTTTTTGGGTTTCTACTCATGCACACATGGCGACGTATATTGAGGCACAGTAAAACGCCTATTGCACTAACCATAGGCAATTTTGATGGTATCCATTTAGGTCATCAAGCAATGCTTGCCCGCATTAAGGATATTGCCAAACAATTTAATATGCATGCCTGTGTAATGACTTTTGAACCGCATCCCCGTGAGTTTTTTTCGCCAGATCAGGCACCGGTGCGATTGAGCAGCTTACGAGAAAAAATGAAATATTTAATCAACGCTGGGATTGATTGCATTCACATCTGTCATTTTAATTATGATTTTGCCAAAATCAGTCCGGAGCATTTTATAACGCAAATTCTGAATCAAGAATTATCAGTTCGCTGGGTTCTAGTTGGTGACGACTTTCGGTTTGGCGCACGGCGTGCTGGCGACCTCAGCCTGTTACAAAGCTTATCAACAGCAAATAATTTCACCGTTGAAGTGATGCCCAATATCATGGTTGACGGCCAACGCATTTCCAGTACCGCTGTGCGGCAAGCCCTTGCTTGCGGTGACCTTAGCCAAGCAGAGAAGCTATTGGGTAGACCATACAGCATCAGTGGTCGTGTCGTCGATGGTGACAAATTAGGCAAACAATTGGGGTTTCCAACAGCAAATATTCAATTGAAACATAACTGCCCGCCCCTCTCAGGAATTTTTGCCGTACAGGTGTATGGCGCTACCGATTCTACATCGGTGGCTCCGTTACCGGGAGTGGCGAGTCTTGGCGTACGGCCGACAACTCATCAAAACGGAAAACCGGTTCTGGAGGTGCATTTGTTTGACTTTAACGATGAAATTTATGGACGGCATTTACAAGTTGACTTTATGCATAAACTGCGTAACGAAGTAAAATTTGCTGATATCAGCACGCTTATTCGGCAAATCGAAAAAGATATCGCTCAGGCGAAAGATTTTTTTGCGACATCTCCAATTCATTCAAGCAGCTTATGCAGTGCTATTTAACCTATTAATTGTATTTTGTATTCATGACTGATTATAAGAAAACCCTCAATCTACTCGATACACCGTTTCCGATGCGCGGCAATTTGGCTAGCCGCGAGCCCGGCATGTTAAAAGCATGGCAGGAAAAGAATCTGTATCAAAAAATCCGCTCGGTCAGTAAGGGGCGTCCCAAGTTTATTTTGCATGATGGCCCGCCTTATGCGAACGGCGATATCCATATCGGTCATGCCGTCAACAAAATCCTCAAGGACATCATTATCAAAAGCAAAACACTCACAGGATTTGATGCACCCTACGTTCCTGGATGGGATTGCCACGGTTTACCCATCGAACACCAGATTGAGAAAAAGCACGGCAAAAACTTGCCGGCTGACAAAGTCCGGGAACTTTGCAGAACGTTTGCCAAAGAACAGGTGGAACGCCAGAAAGCTGATTTCATTCGCCTGGGCGTACTTGGAGACTGGGATAATCCCTATCTCACGATGAATTTCAAAACTGAAGCCGGCATTATCCGCGCCCTTGGGAAAATTTATCAAAATGGTTTTTTATATCAGGGTCAAAAACCGGTTAATTGGTGTATTGACTGTGGTTCAGCACTTGCTGAGGCAGAGGTGGAATATGAGGATAAGACATCTCCCGCAATCGATGTCGGATTCGCAGTTGCATCATGCGATTCCACCGCAGATGCGAAATTACTCAGCGATGCATTTTGTGTTGCAATTCCTGAGAACACCCCCGTTTATGCCATTATCTGGACTACCACGCCGTGGACACTACCCGCCAACCAAGCCGTCAGCGTTCACCCCGATTTCGATTATGTGCTTGAACAGACAACACATGGTTTACTTATTCTCGCACGCGAACTGAAACAGGATTGCTTGCAGCGCTACGATTTAGCAGGAAAAACCCTTGCTATCTGCAAAGGTCAGGCGCTTGAACACTTGCCTTTACAGCATCCGTTTGAATCGCGCACAGTGAAAATTATTTGTGGCAAACATGTCACATTGGAAGCCGGGACTGGTCTGGTACATACGGCACCGGCACACGGCCTGGACGATTATTTTGTCGGCAGGAATTATAATCTCCCCAGTGAAAGTCCAGTAGATGGCAATGGTAAATTTACTAACAGCACACCCTTAGTAGCCGGTCTTTCGGTATGGAAAGCCAATGATGTTGTGATCGACACATTGAGCGCAAGCGGCCATTTATTTTGTTTGAAAAAAATCGAGCACAGTTATCCGCACTGCTGGCGCCATAAGACTCCCATCATTTTTCGCGCGACACCGCAATGGTTTATCGGCATGAATCTACGCAACACATCGGCTGCGGCACAAACAAAAACTTTGCGCGAGCTGGCGATGCAAGCGGTGGAATCGACGTCGTTTTACCCAGCATGGGGCCAGGCCCGCCTGGAGGCGATGATCAAAAACCGCCCTGACTGGTGCGTGTCCCGTCAGCGTAACTGGGGGGTACCTATGACATTTTTCGTGCATAACGATACCCATGAACTCCACCCCCATTCACTGGCTTTACTCGAGCAAGTCGCACAAAGAGTCGAACAACAGGGGATTGAAGCCTGGTTTGCACTCGATGCTACTGAGTTGCTTGGCGCAGATGCCCAAAACTATAAAAAAATGACCGATACACTGGATGTCTGGTTTGATTCCGGTACCACGCACGACACGGTTGTCAAAACCAATGAGCAGCTTAAATTTCCGGTGGATCTTTATCTAGAAGGCTCAGATCAGCATCGTGGCTGGTTTCAGTCTTCCCTGCTGACAAGCTGTGCGATTGATGGCCGCGCTCCCTATGATGCGTTGCTTACACATGGCTTTGTCGTTGATGGCAGCGGCCACAAGATGAGTAAATCCAAGGGAAATGTCATTGCGCCGCAAAAAGTGATGGATACTTCCGGAGCGGATATACTAAGATTATGGGTAGCATCAACTGATTATTCGGGTGAATTATCCATCTCCGAAGAAATTCTGAAACGTGTTGTTGAAAGTTACCGGAGAATCCGCAATACATTACGCTTTTTACTCGCCAATCTGATGGATTTTAATCCACAAGCAGACTCGATTGCGATTGCCGAGTGCCTGGAAATTGACCGCTATATGTTGGTACTTACCGAGGCCTTTCAGAAGGATATAACCGAATGCTATCAACGTTATGAGTTCCATCAAGTTGTACACAAATTGCATAATTTTTGCTCTGAAGATTTGGGTGGATTCTATTTGGATATCCTCAAGGATCGTCTATATACATCAGCCACGCGAGGCTTGCCTCGCCGCTCCGCACAAACCGTGTTGCACCATATCACGCATAGCTTGGTTCGTCTGTTTGCACCGATTCTAAGCTTCACATCGGAAGAAGTCTGGCAATATCTGACCGGCGATGACAATGACAGTGTGCTGCTGCATACCTGGCACACTTTCCCAGCTTTATTGGATACTGAATTGCTACAACGCGATTGGATAAAAATACGTACGCTGCGTTCACAAGTGCTGAAAAAGCTTGAGGATTCACGTACACAAGGAGAAATCGGTTCTTCATTAGCGGCTACCGTCGAAATTCGAGCCAACATCGAAGATTTTACATTGTTAAAAAGGTTGGGCAATGATTTACGTTTTGTGCTGATTGTTTCTGAGGTAAATTTAGTGCAAGCCGGTAATTCGCAACACACAGACATTGTTGTAACACCCAATCCACACCAGAAATGCGAACGCTGCTGGCATTATCGCCAGGATGTCGGCAACCATGCTGAACATCCAACCTTATGTGCCCGCTGTGCCAGCAACCTGTGTGGCGATGGCGAAACGCGGCATTTTGCCTAATTATTTGAATAAATTGTTTATCATGAAATTATCCGCCAGCTTAAGCATCGCCCTGATTGTCCTGATAGCCGATCTTGCCAGCAAATACTGGATAGAATCTCTATTGGAATTTGGCCAAAGTATTCCGTTAACAAGCTTTTTTAATTTAGTGCTGACCTACAACCCTGGTGCGGCATTTAGCTTTCTCAGCGATCAGGCTGGCTGGCAGCGCTGGTTTCTCAGCGGAATTGCTGGCAGCGCCGCTATACTGATTATTTATTTACTCAACAGATATAAACAGGAAAAATTGTTCTGTCTATCACTAAGCTTGATTTTAGGCGGCGCATTAGGCAATTTGTACGACCGCATTACACTAGGTCATGTAGTCGATTTTCTGGATTTTTATATCGGCGCTTATCATTGGCCAGCATTCAATATAGCTGATTCAGCCATTTTTGTCGGCGCCGCCTTGATGATTTATGACAGCTTCCGCAATAGAGAAAATCCACAACAATCCGAAAAAGAAAATCACTGATCTAATACGCGTGCATTAAATTGCACGGTATCTTACTTATTTTGTTGATTTCTTTTTATCTTCTTCTTTAGTAACCGGATTTTGTAGCGTATAGCCTTCTTTTTTCATTTGGTATCCGCCATAAGCTCCAGCTCCGGCAGCAGCCATTGTCCAGCACCCAGTCAGCATGGGTAACACCATCAATAGACTCAGTGCGCTTAGTATATATTTTTTTTTCATTGAACAGCCTCCATTGTAATCACTAACCATGCATTCCAATTCGTTAATAATTTTGTGATGAGAAAATTTACGAATAGTTCATGCATTATCTGAGATAACGGTGACTATTCAGAGATTTTCTGACAGATTTACACTATCACTATCACACTATTTGCTTTCCGATGAAAGGAAATAGATATATTTAACCTATTATATTATGCATTAATTTTTTGTTTTGTAATGCTAATGTGCTATTTGCTTAATCGCCTTTCTAAGCAAATGGTTTCAAGCAGCTCATTATGGAGCACATTGGTATCGATCAAGAAAATTTAAATCTGCCTTCATGCATACAGTCATTCACATAAATTCTGATGGACTACTCCATTGTGGCGCAAGAAATTCAACCAGATTCATTTTTTTACTCATCGGAGGTTTTCTTACATGAAACAACGCATGAAGCATTTAATTTTCTCGATTTGCATGTTCATCACCCTGTTTGGACAAATTCACCTGGTTTCAGCCGATACTACCAATGATGCTGAAACATTATTCAACTGGGCGGAAACAAATTTCCCGCAATTTTTTCCAACACACCAAGGAACACAAAGCATTGAACCTTGGTTATACCGATTTTATCCCGATAACCAAATCTATTTGGGTGTCAATAAAAACGACAACGCTGTTTATGTACTTGGAGGTAGTTTTGGCAATGACCCCAAAAAAATTGACTCGCTCACTACTTTGATTAGCCAAATCAACAACTCTGGAGGCAATGGCAGCATTGCAGCCTGTGATACATCAAAAATACCCGCCGGAATTTCCTATAGCCAAAGCGGCAACGTCGTAACGGTTTCAACCAATGGTGAATGCGTCCCTGCTCCCGACCTTACCAATACCAATCTATGTCAAACACCCAAACAAACCGTTGTAACCGGCATTTCCGCACTCAGCAGTAATACCGTGACTTCGTCAGCGATAACAGGATTAGCCATCAACATTCCAGGATTACCCGATCCAATCAAAGGAATTGTCGATGCTGCAGCCAATGTTAAGCATTGCACAAAAAATGCACCTACTGAAATAACTAATGTGGTCATTAACTCTGATCTTTGTTTAGATATTACATCGGCCATCTCGGCATTAATAGCAGGTTTTCCCGGTGTGGAAATGACGCCACCGGTGAAATATTTCACAAAAGGAACTTACACAAGTCAGATTGTCACCGATTGTTTTGCAACGGATGCAACAACGGTAAGTGACGCTGTAACCGGTGAAATTTGGATAAAACAGAATGGCGCTTTTGTAAAAATTGGCGGTTGATGCTCAATAGAACAGTGTATGCTGTTAGAGAAAACGGAAAATTTCCTTAATATTAATACATTGCCAAAATTTATTGTTTAACCATGAGCAGTATTACGATAGCATAGTGAGGAGAAAACTAGTCCGTTTAATTCAGTAGCCATCAGAAATAGGAGAAACTCACATGACCACCAATCCTGTAGGATGGTTTGAAATCTATGTGCAAGATATGAATCGAGCAAAAGGTTTTTACGAAGGTGTTTTCCAGGTAACCTTGGAGCGTTTAGACAGCCCAAAAGAAATGGATATTGAATTATGGAGCTTCCCGATGATAAAGGATCACATGGGAGCACCTGGCGCTCTTGTCAAAATGGAAAATGGTCCTTCGGGCGGAAACTGCGTACTGGTGTATTTTATGTGCACCGATTGCGCTATTGAAGCAGCGCGTGCAGTTTCTTACGGCGGGCAGATCGTGCGTGAAAAAATGTCAATTGGACAATACGGTTTTATTGCACTGATTCGCGATTCGGAAGGCAATATGATCGGTTTGCATTCCATGCAATAACAACACCAAAAGCTGTAAAAAAGCAGATTCTCTGATTTAACGCTGCTTTAATAAACCCGGTTCACGCAGAATTCAATTTCTGCATCGTCTCGGCATGACTTTCGATATAGCGTTGATATTTCTTTTCCTTGATGGTATTGATATGTACCAAAATCAAAGCATCTACGCAGTTTGAAAATTTTGGATCGATATTGAAGCCCAAAAATTCACATCCACCCGGCTGACATAATTCCACATATTGTTTATATAAAATTGGCACCTTTACGCCAAAACTATCCATTATCGCTTTTAGACGAGTATAGGCTTGTTTGTAGTCCGCCTCTGTCACAACTTTCTCAATACCCGCAAATTCATGCATTTCCCCAAAATCGAATGGCAATCGTGCAGTCGCAAGTTTTTGGTTACTGCCGCAAAGCATTGTATAAAAACTGGCAATCGCTTTTTGTGCAGGCACCGGCCAAGAGGTACTCAATGAAACCGGTCCAATCATATAGTGTATTTCCGGATGCTGATGCAGATAGGCACCAATTCCATACCAAAGATAATCGAGGCTGCGTTTTCCCTGATACCTCGGTTGAATAAAGCTGCGGCCCAATTCAATCGCATGCAGCAGGTATGGTTTGAAAGCCTGATTAAATTCAAATAAGCTATGCGTATATAACCCTGCTTCACTATACACTTTTAAAATATTTCCTGCTTCTCCAATACGATAAGAACCAATAATTTCAAGTTCGTCCTCGTCCCACAAAATTAAGTGCCGGTAGTAACGGTCATAGTTATCGATATCCAGGGCATTGCCAGTACCTTCCTGTACCTGCCGGAAAGATAATTCGCGTAATCGCCCTATTTCACGCATTACACTGGAGTTCGGCATATAATCAAACAAATAGATATGCTTACCATCATGTGTTTTGCCAATCAATGAGGAATCTTGCAGTTCTTTGCGTATGAGTTTAGTGCGAACGGGAAAAATAATGTTTTCGATCGATTTGAACAGTTCTTTTTTCTTCTTTTTACCCAACAAGTAGACTTGTTTGCGCATCAGCTTTGCAATCGCCTTTTTAGATAAATCCACAGCAACAATGGATTGCCATGGAATCGGTTTACCTATTCTGAATACAATTTCACCGCCCTTTTTGTTGAACATTTCGTTGACCAGCATTATCGTACCCAGCGGCTTGTAGATACTGGAAAGACCATAAAACAACGAGGAATTCCTGCCGCCAATATAAACCGGAACAATTGGCGCTTTGGTTTTCTTGGCTAGCGATAAGAAACCGGTTTTCCATTTTCCATCGCGTACCCCCAGCGGAGAAATGCGTGAAACCTCACCAGTCGGAAATAGAATAACAGCTTGCTCAGCTTCCAAGGCCCCGACAATTTGATTGATATTGCTGCGATGACTGCTCGACTTGGATAAATTATCCACGGAGAGAAACAAGCTTTGCAGCGGTTCGATACAGTTTAGCAACGTAGTTGCGACAATCTTCACATCGGTTCTGATCTCCGATACCAATTTAAGTAAGGCCAGACCATCCATAGAACCCAGCGGATGATTGGCCACGATTAGCACACGCCCCTGATCAGGAATACGGGTTCGATCTTTATTGGAAACCTGGAATGTAAAGTTAAAATGCTCCAGCACTGCATCGTTGAATTCCAACCCCTCCAAATGCCGGTGCTTTTCAATAAACCGATTGATTTCGTCCTGATGCAACAGCTTCTTTAATAATGAAGATACTGCTTTCATCAACGGCTTATCGTCGGTTTCTTGTGCTTGTTGAAAATAATCGTGCAACAACCCATCAACATCAAGCATATATCAGCTCCTCATTCCAAAATTTTCCGGTGAGTAACGATATATGTTTTTTATGACGGGAAAATGACGTGAAATAGAATTTTGATAATATGTAGGAAAGTAGCTGTGAATTGCTTTTCAGTGATCTAAAAAGCGCTGTTAAGCTCAGCTTATTCGCCGGGATATTGCATACCAATCATTTCTCTGACTTGATCCATAATCTCCGTAATCGCTATTGATTCTGCCAGTGGCATGACAGTGCTTTCAATTCGATTTTGACGCAGACAGGAATCTACTTCAGCGGCTTCAAACTGATATCCGGGCGCACCCCAAGTGATTCGAGGCATTTTTTTAGAGCGCCAAAGTACCGCCAACCGCGCACGCCAAAACACGGGCAACCAAATCAGTCCTTCACTACCAAGAATTAACGCTTGATTGGGAATACGCGTACGAATAGCGCTGGCTAACACCGCAAGCTGGCCATTTGCGTACTTTAAAACGATGCCCGCTTGTTCATCGACTCCGCTAGCGCCCATATGTGCAAGCGCTTGGATAGCGACCGGTTTCAATCCAAACAAATGCGACGCCAGTGCGAGAGGATAAACCGCGACATCAAGAATTGATCCACCAGCCAATACAGGATTGAGCAATCTTCCTTCAGGTTGCCATGCAGTTCTGAATCCGAAATCGGCCTTCAGCATACGCACTTCACCAATCAATCCATCATTAACCCACTGCATGGCACGCTGATAAACAGGATTAAACCTTGACCACATGGCTTCCATAAGAAAAAGATTTCTCTCGCGAGCGTAAGCAGTCATTTGCCGAGCTTCTTTTGCATTGATGGCAAACGGTTTTTCGCATAGCACATGCTTACCGTTGGCAAGACACAGCAATGTATGTTCTTTATGAAAATTGTGGGGAGTCGCGATATAAATAACGTCGATCTCCGGATCTCTTGCTAGCTCTTCATATGAGCCATATGCCCGCGCAATGCGATGCTTTGCAGCAAAAATTTCGGCGCGAGTAAATGATCGGGAAGCCACAGCTACAACTTCTGCGCCCTGCGCCTTTTTGAGATCGCTGGTAAAGCGATCTGCAATTCGCCCGGTACTTAGAATACCCCATCGAACAAGTTTAGCCATGAAATGATATCGCTTAAATTAATCGGCATTTCCCATTAATGGATAATGCCGATACAGCCTTCCATTCGTTAAAGCAAATGCAAATTATTGCACGTAATTACGATTACAAATTGGAGTGTATCGCGATTGCTACAGTTGCTTAAGATTTATTGAGTCTGAGTATGCATTCTCTTGCATGGATCGCCAACAACATGGGAGCATCAACTACCGCTTAAATATCAATTAATGATCCGTAACTGTAAAAGCGTGGCGATAACTAGGAAGTAATTTACGAAAAGCTATTGAATAAAAAGCTTGTAAAAAATATTAATCCACCCAAAAGCTAAGAAACTTATTTCATTCAGTGGTTATTCTCACAGACTCGTTATAACAACTGACGTACGCTTATAAAATTAACCTCACAAAAACACAATCGGCATGCCAAATCATACAAAGAAGGTCGAAATCAATCTAGGATATGCATGCAATGCAAAGTGTCCCTTTTGCTACTACTATGAATCTGTTGTCACCAAATCAAATGAACACACACTGACAACAGAAGACGCCAAGAATCAATTATTGCAAGCAAAAATGTTGGGTATCGAGGAAATCGAGTTTACTGGCGGGGAAGTTACACTACGCAAAGATTTGCCTGAATTAATCGCGTATGCTAAGAAAAAACTTGGTTTTTCCATTGTTTGTTTGATCACGAATGGTATCAGGTTATCCAAGCGCGATTATATGGCTAGTCTTGTCAATGCTGGTATTGACGATATCCTTTTCAGCGTTCATGGGCATGATGCGTATACACACGACTATTTAACAAAAGTACCCCGTAGTTTTCATCACATCATGAATGCCATAGATCACGCCCATGCATTCGGACTGCGTGTACGAACAAATACAGTGGTATGTAAAACAAACTACCGGCATGTTACGGAAATTATGCGTCTGCTCATCGACAAGAAAGTCGATAATATTAACTTTGTAATGTTTAATCCGGTCATTCAAGCAAAAAATACCGATATCGTCAAAGACGTCTATGTGAATTACGCAGATGCCGGCAGGGAAATCATCAAAGCCATACAATCATACGAAGCCGAGTTGCCCCATTTCAATGTGCGGTATATGCCGTTCTGCTTTCTCCCAGGGTATGAAAAATATATTACCAATATGGATCAAATGACCTTCGATCCGGATGAATGGGATAATTTCGCCAGTTTCAGAATTAGAAAAGGTGGTTTTGTCGCTTGGCTGTGCACTTTGGTAGGCATTATGCATATTCCCTACCTTGCTTTTATTGTTAAGCATGGACTGAAAGCAGTATGCACTGCTGGAATGAGCCGATTTTATGTCCTAAAAGACCGGATTAAAACAAAAAGCTGTAAGCAATGCGCTTATGAAAATGTATGCGATTATATTTATAACGACTATTACACCACTTTTGGTGAAGCAGGTATGACACCGGTTCGCGGAAATAAAATATATGATCCTACCTGGAGTATGATCGCTGCAAAAAATCGCAAACCTAGTGAATTACCAAAGAAATACCAACACATTATCGCTGCCAAAAACACTTTACCTTGGACTAGTGATGCGACTACGCATGAAATCGTCCATGGCATACGTTGTACCGAGGACCTTAGATCTTAGCAGCAAATATGACCAAGCATTCATGGCAGTTACCCAGATATGAAATGCCGCTAAACATACCCTTCATTTTTGCTAGCGATCAGTAAAAATGCCCTTGGAAGAATTACTGTATCGGATCATAAGACGCTTATCGCTGTTGGGTATGTGGGTCAAAATGAAAGCCGGTTTTGGTTTGCCGTTCAGAAAGAAGCATGATCCTGCGCAATATATCTTTTGTCACAGCAAGCAACCCTGTCTACCAAATCTTCCCTGGTTTCATGAAATACTTCCCTCACCTGAATCGTATATTGCTTCCGTAATTTCAGAAAATAACGATAGCTGGCACAAAGAGCCAAATAGAAAGCGCAAGGAGCAGTGGCCAGTCAAATTTTTTCCACGTATCCGTTTCTCACCGGGTAATCCGATAGGTGATGTCCAATCAGTCTGGCATCGATCTCGCTTACAAAATCTAGTCACGTTAGGCTTAATGAGTCACTTAACGGATAATTCGTATACCCGACATCAAATTACGCAACACATAGAAACGGCCTTGCAATCATGGCTTAATGCTAATCCTTGGTTGCTTGGTATACATTATATTTCGACGATGGAATGCGCGTTAAGGTTAATCAGCATTTGCCATACCTTCGATATGATCAGAAACTATCAAGTCAGCTCACAAGCATGGCAAAATCTTACCTACCTCGCCCACAGCCATGCCTATTTCATTCGACGTAGACTCTGCCTTTATTCATACGCTGGAAATCATACGCTGGGTGAATGTGCAGGACTGATTTATGCTGGCATACTCTTTCCTGAATTTCCGAATGCCAAAGAATGGTTGTTAACCGGTTTACATCACATGGAACGGGAAGCAAGCATTCAGATTCTTGAAGATGGTGGCAATCGTGAACAATCTTTTCGTTATCTCGCTTTAATTGTCGATCTATGCGGACTGGTTACAGTACTTTTGAAACATCACAATCAACTCGTACCTGAGGCTATTGAACAAGCCTGGAAACGCGGAAGTGCATTTCTGCAAACATTTTCCGGCTCACCCGATGACTTGCCTGCTGTTGGCGATAGCGACGACGGTTACGCATTGTCACCCTACCTCAAGCTATCCTGGCAAAATGACATGAATAATGTCCATGCACCGGAAAACCATCTACAAGTTTTCAAACCATCAGGATATTCCAGAATTTTCGGTGCAATCCATCATGGCACCATGCGATTTAGTCATGGCAAACTTGGTGCAGCATCTGGATTTGGCCATGGACATGCTGATGCCTTATCGGTTTGCTGGAACATCGGTGATCAATCACTATTTGTCGATCCGGGAACCTATTTGTATGATGAAGAACCGCGCTTTAGATATTATTTTCGTGGTACCTCAGCGCACAATTCCGTAATGGTAGACGGGCTTGATCAAGCATTGCAAAATCATAAAACCACATTTGGCTGGCTAAAACCTTATACCGCACAACTGGTGTGGCATCATCCTAATTTTAATAATAAAAGTGTTCTATTAGCTAATCATGACGGTTATGTTGATATCGAGGTCATCCACTGGCGAGCGTTAATATACGATCACCAAATTGGATGGATCATATGGGATCGCTTGGAGGGTAAAAGCGAACATACGCTTGTTATGCATTGGCATATAGATGCACCCATCGAAATATTAACGGATGAAATCTTGATCCACACTGCAGATGCGGATTGGTCGGTTTATGTCAGTGGTGGAAAACCAACGCTATATCATGGCAACGAGGATCTGCCCCTTGGATGGATTGCGAGAAAATATGGGGTACGAGAAGCGATTAATACCATAAGAATCGAAATCCAAACTCAATTGCCTCATGAATTACTGACGCTAATCAGCCTAAGGCATGAAAACCCACCGAGATTTTCTCTGGATGATGAATTAATTACTGTGCTTCGCAAGAAAGCACAAAATTGTAACAATTAGCAATCAGCTATAGTCACTTGAGAAATGCTCTTGCAGAATATTGACAATACGTCGACCTGCGCCCTGCTCGCCGTAAACGCACGGGAATTGCCGGTTATAGCGATAGCGCCTTTGAAGACATACCTTATCGCGGATAATTGCTGGAGAAAACCCGGTTAACACGTTAGCACCCGCAACTATCGTTTCCGGCCGCTCAGTATTATCTCGTACGGTAACGCAAGGTACTCCAAAAATATACGCCTCTTCCTGGATAGTGCCGCTGTCGGTAATGATTATCTCGGCAAATTTTTCGTAAGAGAGTGAAGTCAGTGGATCGACTGGATCAATCACCGCTATCCGTGACAAGAGATCCAGGCTAAGGCCATGATTCCTCATGGCTGCCCCTGTTCGTGGGTGCATGGGGAAAATCATAGCATCGAATTCATCAGCCAGCGTATTGAGTGCAGTAAAGACATTTCTCATCCTTTGACTGCTTTCAGTAAATTCTTTGCGATGTAAAGTGACATACGCGTAGTTATCCAAACGCGGTTTAATCAATTCATCAGCAAAATCTTGAATCAGATCAATAGTTGTATTGCCCACATTAAAAATCTGCCCACGCAAATCAGGAATCTTTTTTAAATACTCGACTTGATGTTGCGTATAGGCAAAAAGATAGTGAGCGGCACTGTCCACCATAATTCGATTACGTTCTTCATACATACGGTTATCAAATGAACGCAACCCAGCTTCTACATGAGCCAATTCGACATCAGAATAAATTGCTGCAAGTGCGCCAACAAGCGAAGCGGCAGTATCTCCATTGACAAGAATCAAATCAATATCATGGAGATGTATCAGCTCAGATACCCAGTCAATTGCTGCACCAATACTATAGGCTCGGGGAAAAATAAAATCTGGTTTATATCCCATCCTGGCAAAAATCACTTCGCGCAACAGCGGATCTTGATGTTGATTGGTATGTAAGACGACAAAATCGATATGCGCTTCACGCAGTGCTTGTACTATGGCATAGTTCTTCATGACCTCCGGCCGAGTGCCAATGACAATTCCGACTTTCAACGCTCGACTATGGCAGTAGAAAATGACTCTGCTACAAGGCGATTTCCTTGTTCGTTGAAATGAACAGGATCAACATAGCACTCGCGACTCAAACCATTGATTGGTACCCAAAGCGAACGCTTGTTTTCTGCGCAAAGCTGCTTGATGGTATCGTTATACTGTTTGCGTAATTCAACAGTATTTTTACAGAAAAAAATATGCCCGTCTGGATAAATAGGTGGAATTTCACCACAATAAATAGCTTTATACTTCTTGATCAACAAAGTACGGACAATCTGGCGGTAATATTCTTCAAAAAGATCGAGAGGCGTTTCATTACCAACATCATTGGTACCGATCAGTACACAAGCTTGATAGGTATCACTAATCACCTCAATTTCATTATTAAGTAAGAACCACAAATCACGTGCCGTGTAACCATTCACGCTACGATTGATCGTACGCCACTGATAAGGTGTACGCATAGTCAACATTTGTGCAAGGTATAAAGGATAACAACCATAAGTGCGCGCACCAAAAGTCTGGCTATCACCTATGCAAAGCAAGTTCTGGTAATGCATATCGCCTTTTTTATTATTTATTACAATCTATCTTGCAGAAATTGCAGTGATTAACGGAAATTAGAGAAAACCACTACCAATGCAAATTTCCAGAACCGTGTTGCCACGGTTTGAAGGGTATCAGATTTGTTATTTTTGAAAAAATTTGCTGCAAGTTATTGTGATTCTTGTATTCGAATTTTATTAACCCTATCCATTTTTTCACTGCTAAAAAATTTTTCAGCCACTATCCTTGCCTGTCAAAATTTTCAATGTGCATCGTATTTTACCTGATTACGCTGTATCTCAGCATGAATTTTCAGCAAAAATTCTATCAATACAGTATGTTATTTAGAATAAGACAAGATAAGCACCGATTTTTTCTACCATTTGCAAAAATACTACACAAGCTATTAAGAAAATTTTCCAAAGAAAGCACCAGATTTGTGATTTTAGAAAATCAATTGCATGTGATAGCTAAATTTGCCAAGCAATGATGATTAAACCATCGTGCAATTACACAGGCAAGCCATTCTGGCTCATCAAGTGGCAAATCATGACCGGCAGTGTCATGTTGTAAATAATCTGTTTGCCAGGCTTGGGATAATTTGAGACTGCAATGGTAATCCACTAGTCGATCGGCTGTGCTGGTTACAACCAATATCGATTGTCTGGGTTTGTTAACAGGCAGAGAAAATTTGACTGCTGCAAGAAATTGGTTTTTAGCGCTGACTGTCGACACGGGGCATTGCCGCTGCCAGCTTTGCCAATTTCTGAGCAACTGGCCGTCATGCTGATGGTAATTAGAAGTCAGATTCAGAATATCTGCTTCCCGTTCTGCAGGAGTATGGACAATCACTCTTAAAAGACGAGGGTACGCCATCCAGTGTAAACGCTGATAAAACGGAGATAGCGGCTTCACACTGGTGTTAATCAAAACGGCGGCTTCCACTTCATTTGGATAACGGCACATCCAGTCGATTGCGATCATTCCACCCATGGAGAGGCCAATCAGCGTTAACGGATAGCTGGCCATTATCTGCCCGCGCAATGCATCGGTCATTGCCGCTATGGTTGTTGGACTGACAGCATGGCAAAGCCGCCCATTACCGGGAACATCGGGAGTACTGATTAAGCTGTGAGGAAAACGTTGCTGTAATGCATCAGTAAAATCCCCCCAGTGTCTGGCATCGCGCAATAGGCCGCGAATCAGGACAAAATGGACGCGGTCCGTCATGAATACCACAACATCAAAGCCTGCTGCTCCAGCTCTGCGGCTTCACGATTATTAATCCAATCTTGATACGACAACGTGGCATGCAGCAAAAATTCCATCAAAATCAGATGACTTCTCAATACTCGATTAAGGCGATGCGGTTTGATTGGATGATACAAACCTTGTAATTGCCTGAGCTGCAGAGGGTTTTTGCGAATCCACCGCCACGAACCCATTTCAAGGGTTAAGGGTAGAAAAATATTATTGCTTTTCAGCGACCTCAAGTACAAAAAATCCCATAGATCGCCATGCACCAGATAATGCTGGGATTGCGGTTCGAAAAGATAGTCTTGATGCGGATAAGTTTGGATGAAAAGATTGCGCAAATTACATACTTCTTTTAAATGTTTGATCGGTTCAATACGGCTCCTGGCATAGGGAAACCAGATTTGGTTACGAAAACCAAAACCTGAATGACAATCCAGAACCAGGCTAAACGGCGCAGACAAGACTTCCCGTTCAACAAAATCACACAGCGCTTGCGCTTCCGGTTGCATCGCTTCGCCTGCTTTGCCTCTATACCACGGCAATAAAGAAGAAATGCGATGACCACCCGCCAGTAAAATGGTTTTCTCAACGCTTTCGACTGGCGCATTACGCATCAAATCAACACCCTGGCCATTGGCACGTGTATTTCTCAACATACCGACCGGATTCACGATAGGTATGACGTTAATTCTGACATGTTGCAATATGTCAGCCAAAACCCGATCCCACTTCAAGCGTTCCAGCAAACCTTCAAGAAAAGCGGTGATCACTTGCGTGCCAATTCGCTCCAAACCATGAATACCGGCCACATAAGTAATGCACGGCATATCCTCCGCACTATTGCCAAGCGTCAAGGCATAAACCGGCAAAGTGTCGTTACCGTATGGTACTTGACACAACACTTTGCTTTTTAAATGCGCAGTATTGCCTTGTTGAACGATCGTTTCGATTTGCTCAAGCTCGGGTAAAAATTGTCTCAGTGTCGATGTATCGTGCATGGGTTTGTAAAGGTAGCATACTGCAAAATTTTCGGTTCATTTGACAATGTAAATCTTACTTCAAACTATCTATCGCTATCAAAGAATCCATACAAAAGAACACCTTTATTTAAATTTTAATAAAGATTTCATCAATATTTAATAAATGCTTCAAGGAAACTTAACAAATACCTTTTATGCTGTGAAACCATCACGAACTCACTTAAAAAGGCAGTTATGGTAAAGACTAAAGCCCCAATCAAAGTAAGAAGCGTTTGGATTTCAGATGTACATCTTGGATTTCGTGGCTGTCAGGCAGAAACGCTATTGCATTTTCTGCACTCAGTGGAAACGGATTATTTATTTTTGGTTGGCGATATCGTCGACTTCTGGAGTATCAAAAAAAGCCCTTACTGGCCGCAAGACCATACCAATGTGGTTCGATCGATTCTGGGAAAAGCCAAGCATGGCACCAAAGTCATTTATATTCCCGGAAATCACGATGAGGCCATGCGCGATTGCATCGGTCATGTATTCGGAAATGTGGAAATCCATCAGGATTACGTGCACACCACCAATGAAGGAAAAAAGCTTTTGATCATGCACGGCGATGAATTCGATGTCATTGTTAAAAACAGCCGTTGGCTTGCGAAGCTGGGCAATGTCGCTTATGACACGCTGCTGGATCTGAATCATTATATCAACGGTCTGCGCAAATATTTCGGATTTTCCTACTGGTCACTCGCCGCCTACTTGAAATTGCGGGTTAAAAATGCGGTCAGCTACATCAGCAGTTTTGAAGATGCGCTGGCGCATTTGGCGAAGGATCGCGGTGTCGATGGAGTGGTTTGCGGTCACATTCATCATGCCGAGTTACGGGAAATCGATTCGATACTTTATTGCAATGACGGTGATTGGGTTGAAAGCTGTTCCACTCTGCTGGAGCACAACGATGGCTCATTGCAATTGGTATTCTGGTCGGAACGGTTCGAGCAATACAAAAACGAGCTTCAGGCAGCATTGGCTGCCACCAATAAAAAAGCCGCTTAGGCCGTATTACAGGGAGGAATGTATGCAACTGAAACAACCGATTTGCGTTATGGGCATCATTGGTGGAACGGGCTAATATTGGAGACGTCTCGTGCCGGTTAAACACGTATTGAGTCTGGATGGCGGTGGCAGTCATTTGCTCATTCAATTGAGCGTCCTGGCGTGCTTGGAAAAAGATACCGGCACTTCAAGCTACGATTTATTCGACATGATGGCTGGTTCTTCTTCAGGAGGACTGATTACCTGTTTGATCATGGGACGCCGCATGCGCGCACAAGACATTATCCATTGCATCGAATGCAACCAGTTACTGGTGAGAATCATGACCAGGAACAGGTTAAACTGGCTACTCAATAAACTGCAAATACGCCCTAAGTATCAAGGCAAACCCAAGACTCTGGCTATGCGGCAAGAATTGGGCAATCTGAGACTTTCATCGCTCGATAAACGCATACTGATTCCTTGTTTCAATCTCAACCGGGATCAACTGGAAGTCTTTACCAATGACACTCGGCCAGACTTTTTACTCAGTGAAATTGCTGATGCTTGCACAGCAGCCCCCTCGTACTATCCTGCCGTTCAAATGGAAGACGGTGATTGGCGCATCGATGGCGGTGTGGGCATGAATAACCCGGGCCTTTATAGTTATCTCCACGCCAAGCAATATTGGCATGAGCGTGACATTAAAGTTCTTTCCATCGGATCGGGCTGGCGCAGCTTTGCCATAAATGGCATCAAGGCGCGTAAATACGGTGGCCTGCAATGGTCTGCCAAAGGAATCGCTTCCATTATCCTGCGGGAAAAAATGATGACCAATGTCAAAATGACTAGCGAAATGTTAGGTAATCGATTGCTTTATATCAATGATTGTCTCAAAAATTTCGATATGCCAGACAATATGGATTCAGCTAACAATCCGGTATTACTAAAAAAAGCGCTACACATCGGCAAGCAATGGTATGCCAATCAGCGGCAACAAATTGAGCAATGGCTGAATAATTAATGCAACGGATTTTTCATTCTTCCTATTTTCAATAAATTGTCATACAAATGCCCTATTAACGTCATTTTGTTGTCATAACAGATCGCTACACTTTCCTCGCTTGATACAAAGCTAATCAGCTGGAAAGTACTGGATTACTTTCAATCAAATACTAAAGCTATAGCCATACCCATCGACTTAGGAATTGAGCGATCATGAAAATCTTTTATGGCATTCAAGGAACAGGAAACGGTCATATCACACGTGGCCGGATTATGGCCAGAGAATTGCAAGCAGCAAGTCTTGACGTAACCTATCAATTCACCGGCAGGCCGCAAGATAAATTTTTCGATATGCAGATTTTTAATGATTACCAATGGCGTGAAGGCTTAACGTTTAGCACGCAGAACGGCAAAATCAATCATTTCAAAACGGTGTTGCAATCCAATCCCCTGAAATTTCTAAGAGACGTCAAAGAGCTCGATTTGCGTGACTATGACTTGGTAATTTGTGACTTTGAACCTGTCACTGCTTGGGCGGCACGTCGGCAACGCAAGAAAACCATCGGCATCAGTCACCAATATGCTTTTCAATATTCCATCCCGCGTGCGGGAAATGATTTGCTATCCGAGACGGTAATGAAAAATTTCGCGCCGGTCGATTTAGGTATCGGTCTGCACTGGCATCATTTCGATCAACCCATTTTACCGCCGGTCATTGAAACGCCAACAATCCAGCAAAGAACGCAAACAAACAAAATTGTCGTTTATCTGCCATTTGAAGATCAGCATCATGTCATGTCATTGTTAGCACCGTTCAACGATTTCGAGTTTTATAACTACTCGCCCGAAGTCGTATCTACATTGCACGCACATATCCATTGCAAGCCGCTGTCTTTGCAGGGCTTTCAAAATGATTTAGCTGACTGTGCCGGCATTATTTGTAATGCGGGCTTTGAACTGGCCAGCGAATCGCTGCAGTTGGGCAAGAAAATCCTGGTAAAACCGGTACATGCACAAATGGAACAAATTTCCAATGCGTTGGCATTAAAAACTTTAGGCTATGGACAAATGATGAACACGATGGATTCCGCCGCGATAGAGCAATGGCTGTACGCAACCCAAACGGTCCGTGTTACTTACCCCAATACTGCACGATATCTGGTGCAATGGATAAAAGACGGTATGCCGTCAATGGATCGATCTTGGTATGCGCAGATCTGGTCAAGTGTTCAAGTTATGCCTGCTGAATGCTCATAATCAGGCACTTGCAATGAATCTATCAATGATTAACAGACTGAATATTCGTACTTCTTCTTACACACTATGAACGACATTTTTCCATTCCAGTCCGATCAATTGATCATCAAAATCCCATCTCCAAACAATATCTTGATTATTTACAACCCCATATCCAGTGCAGGCAATACGGAAGCACTCGCAAAGTGCCTGGAAATGGAACTATCTTGCCAGGGTAAAAGTGTGGTTGTGCGCACATCTGAAAAAAAGATGAAGGGCTACTCACGCGTCAAGGATGATATTGTCAAAAGCGATTTGGTTGTAGTAGTTGGCGGAGACGGGACCATTAGAAAACTGCTGGATATCATCAATAAAACCGCCACCCCCCTTTATGCGATACCCGGCGGTAATGAATCGCTTTTTGCCCGCTCCTACGAAATGAGCACCAATGCTCAAGATTTACTTGAAGCGATAGCGACAGGAACCTGTTTACAGCAATTTTATGGCTTGATCAGCGGCCAAGGCATTCAAGGCGAAAAGCCATTTTTTCATATGGCTTCCATGGGACTGGATTCATTAACGGTCAAAAATATCGGTAAAAGAAAAGGCCCGCTCAACGATTCCATTTATGTCTGGCACGGGTTAAGAGCATTATGTGCCTTGCATCACCCGACTGTATCCGTCAGCGTTGATGGAGAACCGGTTATTGATCACGGATCCGGCTATATCATCGTAGCCAACAATTCTGCATACGCCAGAAACTTACAACTTGTTCCCTCAGCCAATCCGTCAAAAAGTGAATTGGTAGTTGGTTTCTTGCCGGGCGCTAAGCATCAGCATGAACTGGTCAAAGCAATGAAAATTCTGCAGCGTAAACCGGCAAATTTACCCATGCAATATTATTCGGGGAAAAAAATTGCCTGCACACTTCATGATAAATCGTATCCGCTGCAAGTCGACGGCGATTATTTCCGTAATCGCGATATCGATGCCGGGAGCACTGTTGAATTCAACATCAGTGCGCGGCCTATTCGCGTTTTGATTCCATCGTCATTGAATAGCAAAGCGTTACAAGCAGCCAATCAATAACTATTTAATACAGCTTAGGCTTTTACCGTATTGGCGGCAATCGCCTGTTTTAGTGTGATGATATCTGACTGATTGAGCGTTTCATTTTGCAACAATTTTTCTGCAGTTTGATCCAATAATGCACGGTTTCTTTTCAGAATGTTACTTGCGGATACCAACGCCTGATCAACCAAAGTACGTACTGCGATATCGATTTTATGCGCGGTCTCTTCGCTATAATTGCGATTCTGCGGCATAGGAATATTGGTTTGTAAAAATATGGATTGCTCGCGATCGTACGCAACATTACCCAGCGCTTCACTCATGCCGTACCGCAACACCATGGCACGGGCAATATCGGTGGCTCGCACCAAATCATCGGCGGCACCCGTTGAAATCTCTCCAAATACCACTTGCTCGGCGGCTCGACCGCCAAGCAATACTGCCATCTTATTCTGCAATTCCACGCGCGTCATTAAAAAACGATCTTCCGTCGGACGCTGAATGGTATAGCCCAATGCGCCTATACCACGTGGAATGATGGATACTTTGTGCACTTCATCAGTACCCGGCAATGCCAATGCCACCATAGCGTGGCCCAGTTCATGAAATGCCACCACACGCCGTTCATTTGGATTCAACAAGCGATTACGCTTTTCCAAACCTGCCACAATACGCTCAATGGCATTATTGAAATCTTCCATGGCCACCGATTCCGCGCTGCGCCGTGTCGCAAGCAAGGTGGCTTCATTGATTAAGTTCGCCAGGTCTGCGCCCGTGAATCCGGGCGTTAACGCAGCAATTTGTTCGATTTTGACATCGCTATGTAATTTGACCTTTTTTATATGTACAGCAAGGATTTGTTCACGACCGATTTTATCAGGGCGATCCACCAGCACTTGGCGATCAAACCTGCCCGCACGCAGCAAGGCAGGATCGAGAATTTCCGGGCGATTGGTCGCCGCTAGGAGGACGATCCCGCTACTGGGATCAAAACCATCCAACTCCGCTAAGAGCTGATTCAAAGTTTGTTCTTTTTCGTCATGCCCGCCACCTAATCCATAAGCACCCCTGGCGCGACCCAAGGCATCCAATTCATCGATAAAAATGATTGCGGGCGCCATCTGCCGCGCCTGCTCGAATAAATCACGCACCCTGGCTGCGCCCACACCGACAAACATTTCAACAAATTCCGAACCGGAAATGGAAAAAAACGGCACCCCTGCTTCACCTGCCACAGCGCGTGCCAATAGCGTCTTGCCGGTACCTGGCGGACCTACCAATAAAATTCCTTTTGGCGCCCGCCCGCCCAAGCGGCTGTAATCAGCCGGATTCTTTAGAAAATTTACGATTTCAATCAATTCTTCCTTGGCTTCGTCGACGCCGGCAACATCATTGAAAGTCACTTTGGTTTCTTTCTCGACAAAGACTTTGGCACGGCTTTTACCAATCGACATCAAGCCGCTGCTCATACTGCCACCCATACGCCGGATTATGAATAACCAAATAGCAATAAAAATAACCATCGGCACAATCCAGGAAAGTACATCACGTAGCCACGTGCTTTGTACTACACCGGTATACACAACGTTGTACTTATCCAGTGTTTCAGCCAAATCGGGTTCAACACGCGTCGTCACGAAATCCTTGAAACCATCGGCATGCTTTTCCTTGAGCGTACCGAAAATCTGATTCTCAGTAATCGCAATTTCGGCAATCTGCCCTTGCTCCAGAAAATGTTGAAAACGGCTGTATGGAATAGGTTTGACTTGTGTGTATTGTGTATACAGATTCTGTATCAGCAACAAACTCAGAATTGCGACAATAATAAACCAAAAATTAATTTTTTCTTTATTATCCATTGCTTTCCTCAATGATTATCCGTAGTCAATTTTTTGATGGCAATTAAGTCACTCTTATAAAAAAACTTTTATAGATATGTATGTGATCGGGCATCTGATCCACCCATTAAAAATAAAACTTCGTGACATTTATAATCTCATATCGCATTAGCCGGTCTTTTCTGGCTATCTCACATTTTATTTTCTCAGTTCTTGATCAAGCAAAAGCAAGTTAGCTGTTGTTCTCGGTTCAACCACTCTCATTTTCGGGCATATCCGGGCGGTTACCCCGGTTATTTAAGATTTTTCATTCACAGTTCCACGATAATCCGTTAAATTAATCTTATATTTTCTTAATTTAGCATAAACCGCTCGCGATGAGATTCCCATATTCTCGGAAATTTTCTTTATATCGCCACGGTGCTGTTTTAAAGCCGTTTCGAGAAATGACTGCTCAATTCTGGCAACAGTGCTTCCCTTTACTCCTTTCCATTGCGTAACATTTTCAGCCGGAAATGGAATTTCCAGGTCTAACTTAGTTATTTCTTTGCCACTGGTAAAGAGGAGACTGCGTTCCAAAATGTTTTCCAGTTCACGAACATTACCGGGCCAATGATAAGCCCGAATTTGCTGCATCACTTCGCGGCTGACTGATTCAATTTCTCTCTTATATTTTTTATTCAATCGCTGAATAATCGACTGCACGAGATACGGTAAGTCTTCAGGGCGTTCCGCCAAAGGGGGAATGCTTATACGAACAACATTGATACGGTAATACAAGTCATTACGAAATAAATTTTGTTTAACAAGCTGCTCCAGATCCTGGTTAGTCGCAGAAATAATTCTCACATCGATCGCCAGAGCCTGCTTACCGCCTACTCTTTCCATTTCTCCCTCTTGAATTACCCGAAGCAACCGGGTCTGTGCTGCTGGCGACAATGAATCAATTTCATCTAAAAAAAGAGTACCACCTTCAGCTCTTTCAAAATAGCCTTGATGCACTTCGATGGCCCCAGTAAAAGCGCCTTTCTCATGCCCAAACAAAGTGCTTTCTATCAAACTTTCCGGAATCGCTCCGCAGTTAATGGGGATAAAAGGTTTTTGGCAACGGTTACTCATGGCATGAATGGCGCGTGCGATTAATTCCTTGCCGACGCCTGTTTGTCCTTGAATAAGTACTGTCGCCAATGTCGGTGCAATAACTTCGATAGATTGCAGTATTTTTTGCATGACGGGAGATTTTGCAACAATTGCAGGCTGTTGATGTTTATAAGAATTTCTTTTACTTTGTTTGCTCCAGAGCTGCCGCATACTTGTTTCAATGCGTGAATGTAGCGCATTAATATCCTCAATTTCCCTCATTGACGTTGAGTCAGTGTACTCCAACCCAGTGCGTCCTTTCGCTGCGCGTGGATTGGTGTAAATACAAACTTGGCATTTACCATCGTGACGAGCAATGCTTTTTTTAATTTCAACTTTGGCATAGCCGAAGTTTCTAGCTGCAATGCCGCCAAATACACTCGAAGTCATCCGGCACAATTCTGGAAAGTTGGTAACTTGATCCCCAAATGGACAACAAGAATTTGTCACCGTTATGCAATCCTGATTGCTAGTAGCCAGTGAAAATTTACCACCAATATTATTTTTTAAACCGAGTATAAGCTCTACATAATTTTCAATATCCAGATGGTCATGTTTATCGGTGTTTTCCCGGTAAGTTTTTTCAAAAAAACATCCTGCAGTTTCAGCGATATGTTCTATCAGCTGCTCGCAATGTGCTTGCCCTTGTTGTTCACTCGCATGCATGAGTTCAAGAATGAATGTTTGCAAAAAGAAGACCGGTGTTAATTCTGAAAGAGGATTTTTGTTCATACGTTTTGCATAATGTGTGAAGTAATTCTTCATCAATTGAATCATAACTACACGAATACAACAATTACATAATAATAATCTATTGATATTTAATGAAAAGAAATTTCAAATTTGAATGGCATGATATTTGCATTACAGGTTATGCCTAGAAACAGGTGCGCGACTTATAGAATCTGAGCAATTCCCTATAAGCGCGCTTACATTAAACAGATAGCTTCAGGATATTCTAAATTTCAACAGATACAATAAGGAATAACATAATGAAAACTCTCACAGAAGAATTAAATGCACGGGTTGCCGCATACGATCTTTGGGCTCAACGCCGCCGTCATGGACAAGATGGGCATAACAATCGCAAACTGTGGGTATTAACCTGCATGGACGAACGATTACCAATTGATGAAGCACTGGGTATTCAAGTAGACACTCCCGCAGGTGGGGGCGATGCTCACTGCTTCCGTAATGCGGGAGGAATCGTAACCGACGATGCGATCCGTTCGGCAATGTTAACTTGCAATTTTTTTGGCACCAAGGAAATCGTCATTGTGCAACATACACAATGCGGCATGCTGTCGGCTAATGCTACCGATTTAGAAAAAATGTTGCGTGACAAAGGAATCGATACCGACAATATCCCTATGGATCCCACGTTACCCGAACTGAAACTGGAAAAAGGTGCATTTGCAAAATGGATCGGCATGATGGATGACGTTGATGAAACGTGTTTGAAAACAATAGAAGCATTTAGAAATCATCCTCTTATTCCTAAAGATGTGGTTATCAGCGGTTGGGTCTGGGAAGTCGAAACCCGCCGCTTAAGAGCACCGACCAGGGATGCAGAAAAACGGGCAAGAACCGATGTCACAGCAGCACAATTCGGCGTCAAAGAAAAGCAACCTTCGCGTTGGAGTTAGATTTTAAAAAATTGCCACTGGCTTTGGCTGGTGGCCATACGTTAATATTTCAGAGAATTAATATTAAAATAGTCACTAGGAACTTAAAATGCCAACTTATGATTATCAATGCACTCAGTGCCAACACCGGTTCGAGGCATACCATCCAATCAGTGCTTCCAATCCCGAATGCTTAACATGTGGCGGTTTGACAGAAAAAATGTTTCTTTTCGCTCCAGCAATGCACGGCAACATGGCATGCGGCCGAGAACAGGCAATGCGCTCGTTTGAACAGAATTCTGGTTCTATAAACCGCATGCATGGGCCTGGATGCCGGTGTGGACAACATTAAATGTGCCCGATTCGATCATTTTTTAACAAAACACTTGAAGCACAGGGCGTTACCATGTTCGATATGGGTCATCTATCCTTATCCGTATACATACAAAACGGTAATGCTCCAAACCGCTTATACACATGGCGAATCCAACGAGAAACTCAGTGCATTACCGTTGGGGCGTAAAAAAACAGACTTAAAATACAACCTTATTTCACGAAACCTGCGCTTTATACCGGCATTACATTGTTTCGATTGCCTCGGAAGCATTCATCAACGGCTTATCAAAAACGCCAATCCATTTGTAAACCGCCAATATTGATTTGTTCGGCATATTGACCAATCAGAAATTCGCCTGTCGTACCGCGGTGATTAATTGCGGCATCGCCTATAAATAAATGCGCATACGCGGCATGTAGCGTGATGTTTCTGAACAATGCGTAGCTTATCCCTGCGGTCAACCAATAACGATTATTGTCGGGAATTCGCGGAGATCGATGCGATGAATCAGGAACCGGCGTTTGATCGTACGCAAATCCAGTCCTGAAGATCCATTTATTATCCGCAGAAAAATAATTGATGCCAGCAGCAAGCCGCCACGTATCCTGCCATCGCAAATCCATGACATCATCGCGCTGCGCGGACAAAAAATCAGTTCTCAACTCGCGGATCAAACTCCAGTGGGTCCATAATGCGTCTGCAGATATTTCCCAGCGAGGATTAAAACGGTGAGAAAAACCAAATAACACACTATCCGGCAATGTCACTGAAGTACGCGTATTGCTGTCAATAAAGCTCCCACCCAGCGTTAAGGCTGTAGCATTATTGGGTACGGAAAAATTTGCATGGCCATGCACATCGTGAGTAATTCTGGAGCGATAGCTGACGCCAAAGCGCGTATTCTGATTTACAGTGTAAAAAGCGCCAAAATTATAACCAAAACCGACACTGTCGCCTTTGAGTGATACATGACCGTCGGCAGATTGCGGTAACAACCCCTGTCCGGCACACGTAATTGGACCCAACGCCGGCAAGCAAATAGTTCCAAAATCGATTGCATTGGTTAATTTAGTATCGAGGTACTGGACATTAAAGCCAGCGCCCACTGAAAACTGTTCTGTTACCTTGAACGATAAAGACGGATTGAAATTCAACGTCAGGAGCTCTGAATCAAGAGCCTGATAGCGTCCTTTCCAATCCGGTTGATAACTGTTTCGCATGCCATAAGGGCTATTAAATCCAAAACCGAATGCTATTCGCTGAGTAAGCTCCTGAACATAATAAACATTAGGAACCGATACCAGTTCAGGAGAATTGCCGCCGTTAGTGCCTCTAAGCGGTGCACCACCTAGTGCCGGACTTAATTGCGAAGCACTGTCATGAAAAACTGCAGACGGTGCAATCACATACCCTGCTGTAGAAACTAATTTACCGCGGATTTGGCTCATAGCTGCGGGATTGAAAAACACCATGCTGGCATCACTAAAATTAGTCGGAGCACCGGAAAATGCCTGCCCTAATTCTTTGACGCTTTGCTCCATTACCGCTATTCCGGCACTGTGTACCGCAGCAGAAAAGCACAGTAAAAAGCTAACGAGACAGCGGAAGCAATTGTGAGAGAAAGGTGCTGCGCTAAGCTGCAATTTAATCATTTTACTCCTAGTGGTCTATTAGTAATCATGATGTAAAGATAATCCGCTACCTTCTTGAATTCTCAGGTATATTTTATTAAATGTCAATTCTTAAACATAATGTTCAAAATTCCTACTCCTTCTTCAATTGATAAAATGTTCTGCGATAGAAATCAGCGCACAATAATGATGAATTGAAATTAGTTTATTTCCTTATTGAGCTAATATATATTTAGCACATTGGGCAATACTTCGTCATATCAGCAATTCTAATCCGCTCAATACAATGAAAAATGATCACAAGGAATCGATGCTGGATGATTACATTGAAGACTCTAGTTTTCAGCAATCCGATCATTCCGCTGCACTGACTGCTGAGCAAATTAAACTGCTCTATCAGCAATCTGGTAAGGCTATGCTTGCCACATTGATCATTTCCCTAGCACTTGCGTTTGTTTTCTATAACTATACTTCCGCGAATTGGCTTTGGAGCTGGTTGGTTGCTATTTTTTTGCTTGCTGCTATCCGATTTCTGCTCATTCAAGCCTATTTCCGTGAGAAACCATCAGCCAACCAATCGATAATATGGGGTCGTCTTTTTATTCTCGGTGTTTTTCTATCCGGACTACTTTGGGGCTTGGCTGGAGGAATTTTTTTCGTTGCCAGTAGCGTTATGCACCAGCTTTTTCTTGCCTACCTATTAGGGGGGATGGTAGCAGGAGCAATGGCAACGTTATCATCCTATCGCGGTGTTTTTTTTGTCTTTGCAATACCGGCCATTTTACCTTTTACTTATCAAATATTGACTCATGATGGTGATACCAGCCTGCCAATCGCCTTTACTTTCCTGTTTTTCGTGCTAATGATGGGTAGAATCTCACATCGGCTGCATCGAACAATCACCGATTCACTGAGCTTAAGATTTGACAATTTTGATCTATTAAACCGTCTTATTATCGCCAAAGACCGCCAAAAAATAATCAATCGCGAACTACAAAAGCAAATATTGGAAAAGGATATAGCGCACCATGCATTACAAAATGCCAAAGAGGAATTAGAGCAACGTGTTGCAGAGAGAACTGCTGCACTTGCTTTATCAAATGACATATTAAAACAAGAAAAAGAACTCTTCCAAGTTACGCTGGCTAGTATTGGTGATGCAGTTATCACAACAGATTCAACAGGTAGAATAACTTACCTTAATCCGATCGCAGAATTGTTTACAGGCTGGAGCAACAATGATGCAAATGGCGCATTACTACAAGATATTTTTCGCATCAAAGATCTAACCACTCATACTCTGATTGAGAATCATCCACTTAACAGGTGCTTGCACACATCGGGTGAATCTTGCAGAAATCAGGAAAGCTTGCTGATACAGAGGAACAATCATGAATGCATTATCGATTATTCCATCGCGCCAATCTTACAAGATCAAGAAATCGTGATCGGAGCTGTACTAACATTCCGGGATGTAACTGAACAGCGCAAATTAACACAAAAACTTGCCTATCAAGCGGCGCATGACTCGCTCACCGGCTTATTGAATCGTGATGAATTTGAAAATCGCTTGAGTAAAATTCTAGCTTCGACGCGTAAACATGATAATCATGCCTTGTTATTTCTTGATTTGGATCAGTTTAAAGTCATTAACGACACCTGCGGTCACAGCGCAGGTGATGAATTATTGCGCCAGGTAACAGCATTATTGCATTCTAAATTGCGTGCACGGGACACTCTGGCAAGACTGGGTGGTGACGAATTCGGGATTATTCTCGAGCATTGCCCTAAAAATGAAGCGGTGCATGTTGCCAATAGCTTGCGTGAACTTGTACAAAATTTTCGTTTTAAATGGCAAGAAAAAACTTTCACGATCGGTGTCAGCATTGGATTATTTCCCATTACACATAACAATGAGGGATTAGCAAATGCGATGAGTGCCGCAGATAGCGCTTGTTTTGCCGCTAAAGATAGAGGAAGAAATCGCGTTCACATTTATCAGGCCAATGACAATGTGTTACAGAAAAGATCCGGTGAAATGCAATGGTTACCACGCATTCAGCAGGCTCTTGCGGATCAACGGCTGTGCTTATACTTCCAGCCAATCATACCTCTGTCAAATAACGACGAACTGGATGAGCATGGTGAAATTCTTTTACGCCTCCAAGGTGAGCAAAATCAATTAATATCTCCAGGTTCATTTCTCCCTTCTGCCGAACGCTATGATCAGATGCTCGCAATAGATCGTTGGGTGGTGGAACAATCACTTAGGCTCCTCAAGAACCGCTTGCAATACCAATCCAAGAATATGTATGCAATCAACTTGTCAGCACATGCATTAGGTAGCGAAGATTTTCTCGAGTTTGTAGTTCAGATTCTAAAAGACTATAACGGAAGTCCAGCTAATATTTGTTTTGAAATTACCGAAAATGTTGCACTAGCAGATCTGCAACATGTCATGAAATTTATGCAAACCCTTAAAGAATTGGGATGTCACTTTTCTATGGATGATTTTGGCAGCGGTTTATCTTCGTTTGGTTTTTTGAAAAATATTCCATTAGATTTTCTCAAAATTGATGGCCGGCTAGTAAAAGGCATTCACAGCGACCCCGTTGACCGAGCTATGGTTGAAGCCATCAATCATATTGGACACATCATGGGATTGAAAACAATCGCAGAATGGGTTGAAAATAAGCAAACTTTAAAGCTACTTGAAGAAATAGGTGTCGATTATGTACAAGGTTACGGACTCGCAAAACCTTATATGCTTCATTCGGAATCCGTGAAACCTGTGAAAATTAGCAAAAAATAATTACCCCTGTAACCGTGCAGTGGGTAACGTTATTAACCTTTTGCGAATTACTTAAATGTTCTGTGAAGAATGTCACTGGCAAAACGGAAGTGTTTTGTATCTTTGGGATTACTACATTCCACAACTAACTCCTGCCGTGAGCAATAACAATTAATCTTACCGCTTTCATTGAGCTCGCTAAGCGATTCATCCGCACTTTTACGAATTGGTAAAGTCATGGCTATCAGCTTTTCGGCCCCTTTTTTAGTAAGAAAATAAGCGGTCAATCCCCAAAAGTGACAGGTGAATTTTGATGCATGCAAACTGACATGCTTTATTTTGTTTTTTCTGTGATTTATAAAAAACAAATCAGTATCAGCAGGAATATGGCGTACAAATTGTTCAAGTGATGATTTGTCACAAAGAAATAAAGCATCATCTTCAAGAATAAGCGATACTTTATTAGGTGATTTAAGAGCTGCTTTCCACAATTCGTAGTGAGAAAGGTATGCGCCTATCTGTGCGGAGGTTAGGGGCATCTGAGTAGCCGGGCAATAATTATCCGGTGTTAATATGCCATCATCAATCAATTGATCAGTATCAATAGTTAATCCATCAATTGCAGGAAAAATTTTAAAATCAAAACCGGCGTTACTTAATTGTTCCTTAACAAATTGCCTCTTATCCGATCTGCGCAATAGATTAATGCATGTTATATCAAAATTTACCGCTTCTGTTTGTCCGAATAACAACTTAATACCATGCTGTTTGAATGCAAAACGTAAACGGTCAAATGTCAATGATCCGGCTGAATACGCGGACCGTATGGCTGTTTTAGTACCAAAAACCCATCGCCAGGGTCCTGCCGTGTTATTTCGCTGCGGACGGACATATTTCCTATAAAAATTAAAATATACATTTCTCATTATTAAAATTAGTGAGAGATCCTTTACAAGTTAATCTAAATTATTTCCTTGACCCACCTAGCTGAGAAGTCACAACAGCTTTGTTCTACAGCATCAAATCATATAAGTTGATTATTAAAAAATAAGAATTTAGTGACAACTCAATCTTTTAGTAACAAGTGGCAGTGCAAATAAGCCCGTGTAGTAAAATATGTTTTGGTTCAACGCTAACAAATCATTAAATTAAGCTTTATGATAATGCTGAAAAATGCAAAGAAATAAATGTGATAAAAATTCACACGCTCAATATATGTAGACTCCAATGTTTAGTCAAGTATCGGATATGGCATTAAATCTAAAAAATTTCGCGCTGCATCGATCAATATCTTAACCTAACACATTGATATTACTGAATTCAGCATACCACTCTATGGAATATTTCCTTCAGCGACAATTAACGAAAAATATAAAATTATTGTGAATAATATATAGTGCAATCAATTAAAGACGTTAAGGAAATAACAAATTATCGGAAAATTCTGTATTTACTATCTTCTCCAGATAGACCTTCGCTCTCTCGCTGACCCCTGCTCCATGCTGTAAATAAGATTGTGCTGCAAGCTTCGGTGAATAATCACTCGTGACATAACCTAGCATTTTAATTTTCTCAATTGATAGTACAGTTACAGCTAATTTCCCTTTCGTTAATTTGATGACAAGAAAATTTCTACCTTGATTTGCAACAACTATTGCGGTTTGGCGATGTTGATTAATAATTACAGTAGGTTGCATCAGCGTGCCAGTTATCAAACAATGTTTACTGAAGCATTGGCTTCAAGTTTTTCCCATACACATTTATTGCCACTTTCGCGAACTATATCTTCTATTATTGCCAAATGCTGCTGAAGTTCCTCAGCTGTCGCCTGAATGATTCTTAGATTATGACTATCCCAGTGCGCAATTGAATGCTGTAAAACTTCACTCTGACCCAAGTCAATCAACAAGCTCTCTTGCCCGCGTGTCATGGCTAGGTAAACTTCAGCCAACAGTTCCGCATCTAATAGTGCGCCATGAAGGGTGCGTTTAGAGTTATCAATATTGTAACGCTCACACAAGGCATCAAGATTATTACGTTTGCCGGGATGAAGTTCTTTTGCTAGCTTCAACGTATCTGTTATGAGCGAACAATAATCATCCAACGTTTGCAAATTGATCAAATTTAATTCGTGGTTCAGAAATCCAATATCAAATGGTGCATTGTGAATAATCAATTCTGCATCATTAATAAAATTTAGAAATTCAGTCGAAACTTCATGAAATTTTGGCTTATCTTGCAAAAACTCAGTTGATAAACCATGTACTTGCAAAGCTCCATCGTCACTGTCTCGTTCAGGATTCAGATAGTAGTGAAAATGATGGCCAGTAAATTGCCGGTTGCTTAGCTCGACTGCTGCGATTTCTACAATACGGTGACCCTGCTTATAATCCAGGCCGGTCGTTTCAGTATCAAGTATTATTTGACGCATGTTGGGTAGCTTATGAGTTTTATTTTTCTTCAGTTGAGATCATTTCAACACCACGGTTTGCCAAAGCATCAGCACGTTCATTACCATCATTACCTGAGTGACCGCGTACCCAGCACCATTCAATTTCATGCTGTTGCGCCAACTGATCAAGCAATTTCCACAAATCCACATTTTTGATGGTTTTTTTTGCAGATGTTCGCCAATTGTGAATTTTCCATGAATCAATCCACTGGCTAATTCCTTTCTGCACGTAGTGCGAATCCGTATGCAGATGTATTTTGCAGGGCCGTTTTAAACATTCCAAGGCGCGGATCGCCGCTAGTAATTCCATACGATTATTGGTAGTGAATTTCTCACCACCAAAAATTTCACGTTCGTAACCTGCATATTTTAACAACGCTCCCCATCCTCCAACACCCGGATTTCCTTTGCATGCACCATCAGTATAAATTTCTACTACCTTCGAATCCCCTTTATTCATAATTTTTCAACTTATTCGCAGGATCAAAATAATAAAGTAACTTTTTGGAAGATTTTTTATTAAGTTTCTGCGTAGCTGATACCACTTTAGTTTTGGCGTCAAAACAATTTTTCCAACCCGGCTTGATAATTCGCATACCATGCATGTGTTTAATCGCATGTAAAAAATAAATCCCCCCTGAAATTGGCCACCAGCGATCACCAGCTGCTTCCATAAAATTAAAACGCTGTAGCCATTTCTCTTGTTTAAATGGCGGCGCATAACAGCTCAACCGCCCTCCGATCATCTCAAAATCAAGCAATTTTAACCAATCTTTTAATCTTGATAGTGCTATAAAATTTCCATTCCAAGGATATTGCCGACGTCTTGATGTTAAATACCGACAACCTCCCCACAGACTTAAAGGATTAAAACCAGATATCACAATATGGCCTTCGGGAATCAGTACCCGATGTACTTCACGTAAAATTTGATGTGGGTTATTATTAAACTCAAGTACATGTGGCAAAATAACCAGGTCGATACTATTGCTCTGAATGGGAAGAAAATCGGCTGTAGCGCGCAGCGATACCGGATCGTCAGGCCCTATTGAAAAGTGCAAAGGCATTCTGTTCAGACGCAGAAAGTTAAATTGAGGCAGACCTATTTGAACAGCGTTATAGCCAAATATATTCGCCACAGTCTGATCAAAATAACGATACTCATGGTCTATCAAATATCGACCAAGGGGAGACTCAAACCACTGCTGACAATTACCGGTAATCATTTTTCACTAGCTTATTTACCTAAACTAAGGTTGTTCTCATTTAGTTACTGAAGCATACCAACGCTCGATTAAACGATTTTTACACAAAAATTTCATGCTGAAAATTTACCCCGTTCATGCGTTTAAAGATAATTACATATGGATTATCCATAATCAAAATTATGCTGTTGTTGTAGATCCAGGAATAGCATCTCCTGTAATTGAATATCTTGAGTTAAAAAAATTACGGCTAAGCGCGATTCTTAACACCCATCACCATGCTGATCACACCGGAGGTAATAAGGAATTACTCAAATCGTTCGCTGTACCCGTATATGGCCCACGAAATGAATTTATCTTATCAATGACTCACCCAGTGAGTGAGGGCGATCAGATTAATTTACAAGAAATTTCACTTAATCTCGCAGTGCTTGATACCCCTGGACATACTCGGGGGCATATTGCATATTTTGCCTCAAATCCAATGAACATGGTATTTTGCGGTGATACGCTATTTTCGTGTGGATGTGGGCGAATTTTTGAAGGGACTCCACAACAAATGTATCAATCATTGCAGAAACTCTCACAATTGCCTGATGATACACTGATTTATTGCACGCATGAATATACGCTAAACAATATTCTTTTTGCCAAAATCGTTGATCCACAAAACGTTGAACTTATTGAACTAGAAATCACAGCACAAAAATTACGTCACAAGAATATTCCAACAATTCCCACACCACTTTCACTTGAGAAAAAAACCAATCCTTTTCTGCGCTGCACCCAACCAGGAATCATTACTCACGTCCAAAAAAATTCAGCAAATTTATCTGTTGATCCAATTAGTGTTTTCGCGGCATTGCGACAATGGAAAAACAATTTCTGATAACCCCATTATTTTTTAGCCTCAATTCTCTGCGGATGCTTTCTAGTCTATTAAAACCAAGAATATGCTAAGAGTTCCGGAAGAAATTCTATATTGACATATGGAATCATCCTCTCTAGAGTAGGTATTGCTAATGTGCTAAAAAGCACAATGCAAGCAGTAATTTACTAAAACATAAAATTTTTTGAGAAGGAAGGAAATATCTATGAAAATAACCAAAATCATGTTTCTAAGCGCTGTTTTTGGATTGCTATTGTCAGGAGTGGTTCATGCAGCAGAGCAAAATTTTAAAGTAGTTGTAAATGCTTACGACACCAATATTCCAGAACTCAAGGTTGAAGGTGTGACAGTTACCAACATTCGTGCTTTTAATGTTCTCAATGAACCGGAAACATTAGTTGTCAAAAAAGGTGCTTCTGTCAAAATCACTGTAGAAAATAAATCTCCTATCAGTGAAGGATTTGCCATTGATGAATATGGTATCAAAGAAATAATTAAAGCAGGTGAAACAAAAGTTATTTCTTTAGTCGCTGATAAAGTTGGCGCGTTTACTATTTGGTGTCAACTCCATCCAAAGAATATCCATTTACCGGGAACTTTGAATGTCATCGAATAAAATGCGAGTAAAATGCTTTTGAGAAATTTTAGAAAGTATTTACTTTGCATTTTACAATAGCTTCTGATCAGTTGTTGTAATTGGAAGTGGAATTATAAAAAAATCCTACAACGGGTTCTAAATTAGCTTAAGGCAATTTGACTGGATTTATTTCACATAAACCATCAAATTGCCTTTTTATTTAACGAGTTATTTCTTACCAGGTATGGCAGCACGTAATACTGGATAATGCTGTATAAATACCATATCGTGGGCAGCATTAGCTTTGTGACAAGCTGCGCAAGCATCATCCGCTTGGATTACCCCTTGCTTGGCTTCATAAGATTCAAAAGTAAAATATGCCCAATTTCCAGGTCGATCGGAATAGCGTTTGGAATCTTTTACCGTGGCAGCAATTCCGTTGAATTCGCCTTGAAAATAACCATTTCCGCTTGCGGATTCCTTCGCACCAACACTAACTAGCTCCTTAACAATTACAGTTCCGTCGCGGAATTCGCCCGTCTTTTTCCAATGATCCCAACTTGTGGGATCAATATACACATTATGAAATTCAGGAAATGCTGGATTTCCATCGTTCATATCTTTGGGGGTAACTGGCGCACCGACAAAAACCCATTCACGATACCCTTTCGGAGTTAACAAAATATTGTCTTTAGTAAAACTACCGTAATTAAGGCCTTTATGCGCATGATGGGTATCGGAAGCGATTACTGGACTAGCCAGTGCGATAGACAACAATACGGGTGCAATACCGCTTAATAACGTTTTTTTTAACTGTAACATAATGATCCCTTGAAATGATTAAAGAAATGAAACACATAAAAAACAGTACTAGCCTATACTGCCTTTTTTATGGTAGTCAGACAGATCTGCTTCGTCAAGAGATAGATCAAAAGTCGTTAGAAAGAAATTACTTGTTTTTTATAAATTCTTCAAGAATCTAGCATTTACACTAATCTTAAATAG
This sequence comes from uncultured Nitrosomonas sp., assembly GCA_902826055.1. Lineage (GTDB taxonomy): Bacteria > Pseudomonadota > Gammaproteobacteria > Burkholderiales > Nitrosomonadaceae > Nitrosomonas. The sequence continues at coordinate 37,097 of CADEDJ010000014.1, forward strand.
ATACGCAGATGACTACCGCCATCGACAGCCACTATGCAGGAATTAGCATAATCTTTAGAATAGTCGAGCTGCATATGGAAAAAATCACAAAGAGAAAGCTCCCGAACTTTCGACCTTAACAAAAAACTGTAATTAGAGATCTCGTCCTTATTATTTTTTGGAAGCCTATTATTAGCTTTGCTACCCATCTTATTGAGAGAAAAATTCTTTGAATCCGTGCCGTTTCTTAAACAATTCATAGAACCTTCAATAGTGCCAGCATTATTAGGGGTGACAGAAACTCTTAGCGTATTAAGAATGCTTTCATCTGTCATATCTAAATAGATGCCATACAAATCGCCATTAACATTGCCAACTTGTTTAATTGTAAAAAAAAGCGCCATCATTTTTCTCTTCAATTGTTACCCAGGCGACTGTCTTTTTTGAATTAGCTCCAGAACTGTTTACTAAAAAAGAAATTGTGCTCATCACTGTCCCCTAAACGGAATCACAAAATATAAAAATTGTTCCAGACCAAACTATAGGGTAAAAGGAAGGGCTAATTGTGAAGAAAATGCAAAATCATTGCAAAAACTAATCCTGTTTACTCCCGCATCAAAATGTAGAATGATTCACTATGCATAAGAATTTTCTAGTAGTTTTCACGTCATTCTCATCCGTAAATTTTGCGACACACAATAAGTGGAGTACAAGAATGAAAGCTATATATTTTGAACAAAGTGGACCAACGAGTGTTTTACAATATGGAGAGGTTAACCATTCCCATCAATGCGGTGACAATCAAGTCTTAGTACACCTCAAGTCTATTGGTATCAATCCTATTGATAATAAAATTCGATTATCACCGGAACGTTTTCCTGTTTCTTTTCCTGTCATACCAGGCTGCGATGCCGCCGGAATTGTGGAGGCTGTTGGACGCCAGGTGCATAATTTCAAGCCGGGAGATAGTGTATATTTTTCACAGCCAGGATTTAATAATCGTCAAGGTACTTATGCCGAATACGTGCTAGTTGACTCAAGCTTACTTGCATTGAAGCCCAGCTCCTTATCATTTGCACAAGCAGCAGCGGCTCCTCTGGTTTTTATAACTGCATGGGAAGCATTGTATGATCGAGCACGCATAACTACCGGTCAAAAAATATTAATCCATGCCGGTGCTGGCGGCGTGGGCCATGCCGCTATTCAACTAGCAAAACTGGCAGGTGCTAGTGTAATAACGACTGTGAGCAGCGATGAGAAAGCGGATTTTGTAAAGCAACTTGGTGCAGATAAAATCATCAATTACCGCACACAGGATGTCATTGCAGAAGTGTTGCAATGGACTTCGGGTAAAGGTGTAGATATTGCATTTGATACTATCGGCTCTCATGTTCTACAGAGTTGTTTAAGTTGTGTCAAATGTTATGGTGATGTCGTAACCATCTTGCAGCCCACATCTGAAACCAATTGGAGTGACGCTAGAGTACGCAACGTGCGATTTAGTCTTGAACTTATGCTGACACCGGTTCTGATGGAATTGACAGATGCAAAAATGCATCAGGCAGAAATCTTACGACAATGTGCCACATTATTCGATGAGAAAAAAATAACGATTGAAATCGCACGCACTTTTACTTTAGCAGAAGCGGCGATTGCACAAAACTTTCTGGAACTAAGCCACCCGATGGGTAAGCTTGTTCTAACACCACCTTAATATTCCACTAGATTCGTGGCCGATAAAAAACTTGCCACGAATCTAGTCAGCTTATTTAGCATTAATTTATAACGCTTACTGAAAATTCAAAATCAATTAGATCAATCAGCAGAATTATCATTTGCAGTCTTGAGGTTTTCTTTCATTTTCTTCGCTGCTATCTATCTTTCTAAAATTACCGCACGCCTAGCGCAGACTGAAAAAGATTAGCTGTTGCCTGGCCACTCGCTTGCTTGACATAATCAGTAACTACTGGAATAAATTTACCCACCATATCCGGAGAAAGATCCAATTGCTGGAAGGATCCAGCAAGCGCCGCTACTCCCCCGAGCGAGCTATTTGAGTCTCCCATGACGGAAGACAAGCCGCTGACTCCTGACATATTAGGCGCCGCACCTAACATCGTATCCATTCCTGGAATCGATTTAGATAAAGCAGCAAATGCTTGTGGATTCATACTGCCTTGAGCCGCCTGAAAAAGTGCTCCAGCACCTCCCAATGCTTGTTGTGGTGAAACTCCAAGACGATGCACCAGAATATCCACTAAGCCTATCTGGTTAACACCAGCCACACTTGCGGCTGCAGAACCAGCACCAGCACCTAGTATTTGTGTGCCACTTTGCGCAGCATCACCCATGGGAGATAGCCCCTGACTGGCTGTTGCTAAAGGATTGGTAGGGCCGGTATTGGTGGCACAACCTGCAACAGCTATAAATATTATTAAAGAGCTCAACTGCATCCAATTGATTTTATTCATAATAAAATAACTCCTTGTTAAAAATAAAAAGAAAGCAATTAAAAAAAGAATACTTCGCTTAATAGCATGCCATTAATGAACGATTTGCGCCATATCATACATGCATTTGTCATTAATTCTTCATACTTCTGTCATCATATTTTCATATTTAATGTTTATGCTTTCCGTCATACTAACTTTGAGGAAAAATTATGTATTGTGTGATTAAAGAATGGCCAAATAAAATGGCAACTCTGATGACTGAAGATGGCGTGGTTCTCTGGACATTTAGTAATATAGAAGAAGCTCGTACGGTCTGGCACGATTGGTGTTCGTTACAAAGCAAAAACATTACACCCTCCCAAGAACCGCACCATATCTGATCCCTACCCCATGCTGAATAACCTTTCTTCAAGGTTATCATGACACGCTTCCAGGTAAATGAGACAGCACAACGTCTCTACTTCATTAATTCTTTCTATCAATCCCATGCTGTTTTTTGTTGGGACTCTCCCTAAATATATATAAAGCTCTTAAAATAAGTCGCGTCATTAAACTTTACTGGCAGGCTTATTATGAATTCCAAGTTACAGCCCATCTATCGTTCCTTTCAACATTCAAATAAAGCTGTTTTAAACAGTGCGTCTGACAAATCCGGACTTCCTCCGGGTACATTAATTCATATTGGGGAAAAACACGAATCGAAAAGTAAAATTACGGTTACGCAATATAGTGCCGATGCATTAATAACACACGAGATCAATTCAATTGCAGAATTAAAGCCTCTAAAAAAAACCGGTGTAATTACGTGGATCAATGTAGATGGATTGAATGATATTCATATCGTTGAAAGTATCGGCCAGGAATTAAATATTCATCCTCTGGTACTAGAAGACATTCTTAGTACACATCAGCGACCCAAGCTCGAAGAATATGAAAGTTTTCTTTACATGGTCATCAAAGGAATCGAACTTGACCAAGAAAGAAATTTTAGTGTTGATTACGAACAAATCAGCATCTTGTTACTGGTCGATTGTGTCATTACCTTTAAAGAAAAATCTGATAACACATTTGACCCTATTTACTATTATCTGCAAAATAATAACAGTCGATTACGTCAATTCGGCAGCGATTATCTAGCTTATGTCATTCTTGATACAATCGTGGATGAATATTTTGTTGTCGAAGATAACCTGGATGAAGTTATCGATCCATTGGAAGAGAATATATTATTTAATCCTACGAAAGAAATGCTGCAAACTCTGCAGAGAATCCGCCGCAACCTGATTTCCATGAAGCGTAATATTTCTCCGTTACGTGAATTACTCGCCACAATTTTACGCAGCGACAACCCTTTGTTTCAGGAAAAAACATTGCGATACTATGGTGATGTTTATGATCACATATTACGTGTAACTGATTCGCTCGAATCTTATCGAGAGAGAATTTCTGCCATGCATGATATTTATCTCAGTAGCGCCAGTAACAAGCTCAATGAAACGATGAAGATTTTGACAATTTTTGCTTCAATTTTCATTCCTCTAACCTTTATCGCCGGTGTTTACGGTATGAATTTCGAGTATATGCCAGAATTAAAATGGCGCTGGGGTTATCCCATAATTTGGATCATTTTTATCACGATTAGCATAGGATTATTGTTTTTTTTCAAGAAAAAAAAATGGATATAACGCCTTAATCTAAGGCAGTTATTAGCATTTCTTCATTCTATAAATTTGATAAAGTGCAACCGGCTTTCTCTGGAGTTACAAAGCGGTTGTGCTTATAATCTAGTCAATATCAATTCAAAATCCAAGTAAGGAGAATAGTTTGCTCTTAACACGTGACGATCGCAAGATTAGCATTATTGGCGGCTTACTCTTGTTAGGACTAACTTTAACTACAGGTGTTGCAGTATATAGTGCAATGCGGCAGCAGACTGAGTCTGTCTTAGGTAGAGGATTAGGGGTTGCTTTACAGGGAAAAGCGCTTCTGATTGAAAGTCAGATTGAGAAAGGATTGGAAGATACTCGTGCCTTAGCGCTGCGCCCATTTATCATTCAATTTATACGCGAACTTAACGCGCAGCCTGATAATGATGGCGCGCTTCGCGACCTCGCGCGCAATGTCAATTCACTTACGCAGGCGGGCTTCTCAGCAGCAGTTGTCTATGACATGCATGGCAAAGTATTGTCACAAGTCGGGCATTTTTCTGCAAATCAGTCGCAATCATTACCTCTTAATAAATACCGCAATACCTTCCTCGTGTGGGATGAACAGTATCTTATTTTGCGTACCAATAAAGAAATAATTGATGAAGAAATGCGCCGTATCGGCAGTATTACAACAGAAATCATATTACCCCAATTGACACGTAGATTCAGTGAGATAAGATCGATTGGTGAAACCGGTGAATTCATATTATGTGCGCCGCCGCAGCAAGGTAAACAGGAAATGGCCTGCCTGTTTAGTCAAATCGACGGTATAAAATTCAAGTCTCTTAAGCGAATAACTGAAGGTGGTGTATTACCGATAAGTTATGCACTCGATGGAAAAAATGGTGTTGTTGCTGTAAAAGACTATCGTCAAATACCCGTAATCGAGGCTTATGCGCCTTTGCATGCCATCGGTTTAGGTATGACCTTGAAGTTGGATGAAGACGAACTGTTTAAGCCAGCGAATGAAGAACTGAGAATCATTGTTCTTTATCTCATCGGTTTGATTATTGCAGAAATATTGTTATTAAATTGGTTTGTACGCAAACTCATTAAATCGGAAAAAGAGGCGCGCATTGCCAAGGAAACAGCAGAGCAATTCTCGATTGAACTAAGCCAGAAAGAGATTGAACTACGCGAACGTTTAAAGGAAATCACTTGTCTTTATGAAATTCGTCGCAGCATGGGTTTAGAATTATCAGTCGATGACGCGTGTCAACAGATTTTTGAATATTTGATACCTGCTATGCAATTTCCGGAGCACGCTTCTGCAATGATCGAAATTGATGGCAGACGAATTCCATCTGCAAATTATAATTCAGCTTACATACACGAATTACGATCTGAAATCATTGTTAATAGCAAAACATGTGGCTATCTTAGTGTTTTTTACCCGGAAGACAAACCTTTTTTAGTAGCTGAAGAACAAAGACTTATTGATGTGGTCACAACTGATCTAGCGAGATGGCTTGAACGCAAACAAATTGACGGATTGTTGCGCGTGCGCTTAAAGGAGATAACCTGCCTTTATGAAATTCGCCGGAGCATGGGTTTAGAATTGTCAATGGACCAAGTTTCTCAGAATATTTTTGAGCATTTGATCCCGGCAATGCAATTCCCAGAAATTGCAACTGCTGTTATCGAATTCAACGGCAGTCGTTTCACTTCCAAAAATCAAAATCAGAATCTAACAAGAAAAGTAGGCTCAAAAATTGTTAGTGACGATAAAGTTTGTTTTGAATGTTATAAAAAAAGTGATGCTATCGGATTCGTTTTACAATCAAAAATTAGCATTCATGACAAAATATGCGGCCATTTAAGCGTATTTTATCCGGAAGACAAACCTTTTCTGATGCCAGAAGAACAGCGACTCATCGATGCCATTGCGGATGATTTGTCAAAATGGCTTGAACGCAAACAAGTTGATGAGCAATTACGTGAACGACTAAAAGAAATTACTTGCCTGTATGAAATTCGTCGTGGTATTGGAATGGAATCATCTATTGACAATGTGTGCCAAAACGTTTTTGAACACCTGATATCGGCTGTTCAATTTCCGGAGTTTGCTACGGCTGTCATTGAACTGGATGGTTGGCGATATACCTCAGGGGAATATGGACCCAATCTTGCCAATCAATTACTTTCAAAAACAAAAATTATTGACAGAGCTCGCAGTCAACGGCGACCGGAGCGAGATCCCGCCTGTACTTGTTGGTCAACGATTAGCGTTAATGGCAAGATTTGTGGCCAATTACGTGTATTTTATCCTTCAGAAAAACCATTTTTTGTACCGGAAGAGCAAAAACTCGTCAATGCCATTGCCAGCGATCTTGAAAGTTGGCTTGAACGTAAACGCCTTGAGCAGGCATTAGTTTTTGTCGCAGAAGAACAAGCCCACACGATCGGGCAGGAGTTGCATGATAATCTTGGACAACAAATTGCTGCAATCGGCTATCAAGCCAGAGCTTTGGAAAAACAAATCCTTAGTGATGGCGATGAAGTGATGGCAACGTCAGCGGCTTCCATTGCTTCGCAAGCACAAATTGCTGTCATACAAATCAAGCAAATTGCACAAGGATTATTACCGTTTGAACTGGAAGCCAATGGCTTGATCCCCGCCCTGCAAAATTTAGCGTCTAGAATAGCGACAACTTACAGTATCGATTGCAATTTTTCATGTACCGATGACATAGTCATCAATGATAATAACTTAGCGCTTAATTTATATCGAATCGCCCAAGAAGCTGCTAATAATGCTATACGCCACGGTAAGGCCCAGCATCTTGATATATCATTAACCTCCAATGAGGGTATATTGTCTTTATCGATTCGCGATGATGGTTCAGGTTTTGTCGGAATCGATACCAGCCATAAAACAATTTCAGGAATGGGCATTAAAATTATGCAATACCGAGCAAAACAATTAGGCGCAAAATTGGAATTTTTACCTCGGAGCGAAGGTGGTACGGAAGTACGTTTAGAAATGCGAATAATCTAATCTAATATGTCGACTGCAAAAAAAGCAAAGGTAATGTTGGTAGATGATCATGCGATGTTGCGTCATGGCATGACAATGCTCATCAATATGGAGCCCGACATGGAAGTATTCGCAGAAGCAGGTGATGGCAATGAAGCACTGGCAATACTGAAGAAAAATAGTAATATCGATATTGTGTTACTGGATGTTACTCTTAAAACAGTATCTGGTTTTGAAGTAATAAAGAGCATACATGCATTAATACCCACCCTTCCTGTTCTTTTTATTTCCATGCACGATGAGTCGGTTTACGCGGAACGTGCCCTGCGAGCAGGTGCTCGCGGTTATGTCATGAAACAAGAACCCGGAGAAATTTTACTCGCAGCAATTCGCGAAGTCCTCAAAGGTAATGTTTACCTTAGCAAACAAATGCATGAGAAAGTACTAAAGCGAATGGTGACGGGTAGTACGGAACCTGAGCAATTAATTAATACACTTACTCCGAGCGAATTTGAAGTACTTCATCTCATTGGACAAGGTCATAGCAGTCAGGAAATTGCCAAACTACTTTGTCGCAGCATCAAAACCATAGAAACACATCGCTTCAATATTCGTACCAAGCTAAACCTTAAAGACGGTGCCGACTTGATACGCTATGCAACGCGGTGGATCTCCGAAGAACAGCATTAATAGGTAGTAGTTCGCAACCTGATTCAATAAGCCCATTGTCATATCGGGAAACTGCCGGGATCAGGTCGCGACTACAACAATTAATAGTACAACTAGAATTCAACTCCAATTTCCTGAGTAGGATTTTATTCAGGTTTTTCAGCCTGCTTCTTCCATTTCTCATAACAATCCAGGCCACAGTAATACATAATATAATCCGTTGCTTTAACACTCTGTGCTTCGGATATGGGTATTTCTTTGAAGCATACTTCACAAGAAACTTTTTCAGGTTCAGTTATTTTATTTTTTTCCATCATCACCTTAGACTCCTTGCCAAATTAAAAATAACATTAATACGAGTTTAGTTCGAATACTCAATTAGAATGAATTTCTGAATACCTCTTATACATAAGACTTCCAAATATTGCAGCTATTACTTGAATTGAATTCGCCTTATATTAATCGTCTTCAAATTCGCATAACGCAAACACTTTTTGCCCTTGTTTCTCGAGGCGTTTACGACCACCCAAATTTGGCAAATCGATCACAAAGCAACATTCAACAACTGTAGCACCCATACTTTCGATCAAACTAACAGCAGCTTCTGCGGTGCCTCCTGTAGCAATTAAATCATCCACGAGTAATATGCGGTCACTCTTAGCTACCGCATCGACATGCATTTCGATGCGGTCAGTGCCATACTCGAGTTGGTAATCATGGCCAATTGTTTCAGAAGGTAATTTTCCTTTTTTGCGAATAGGCACAAATCCGACCCCGAGTTGGAAAGCCAAAGCAGAACCAATGATAAATCCACGTGCTTCGATGCCAGCAACCCGATCAATTTTGGTATTAGCGTACCGATTAACCAGCTCATGGATGGTAATACGAAATCCAATCGGATCTTTCAATAAAGTTGTAATGTCACGAAACATCACTCCTTGCTTGGGATAATGTGGAATTACTCTAATTCGTGACTTAATGGTCATAATTTTCCAGAAAACCTCAGTACGACAATCATTATGAATATTCTATTTTCTTCAATGATACTGCTGGATGTAAATCTTTGGAATTTTGCGAAGCAGCACCTAGAGATTAGGACTCTCAAAAAACCTGAATGAAATGCTACTTCTGAAAAATATGAATGGTATTTGCACAGATCCCAATCGAGCAATCGTGTGACGCCTACCCAATAGGCATCTCAGAAATACCAGACATGAATCACAAGTTTTTCGGATTCAGTATTTCCAATCCTACTTTACCTTGTGCAAGTTCACGCAACGCTACTACTGTTGGTTTATCGCGCCCAGATTCGATCAAAGGTGCCGAACCAATAGCTAATTGCCTTGCTCGTGTCGTAGCTACCAGTGTCATATCAAAACGATTAGGAATTCTTTTTAAACAATCATCAACAGTAATTCGTGCCATCTTTATTTCACTCACTAAAAGAAAATTCTCATTTTACAATAAAGAACATCAGGTTGTGCTACTTCATAACAAACTTACAATAGCTGATTAATTAATGATTTATATTTTATTAGCTGCCGCTCTTTACTTAAACGTACTGCTGTTATTATACAAATCAAATCATTAAGCGCTTCCTCTAGCTCATTATTAATAATGACATAATCGAATTCACTGATATGGCCAACTTCTTCCCTTGCAGCTGCCAATCTTTTTTGAATTACCGCTAAATCATCTTGGGCGCGTGTTTTTAAACGAGTCGCCAATACATCGATTGAGGGAGGAAGAATAAAAACACTAATTGACTTCGGGAAAACCTGGCGTATTTGTTGTGCTCCCTGACAATCTATTTCAAGCAAGATATCTTGTCCGGAAGTGACAGCAGTATTTATCCATCTTTGCGAAGTACCGTAAAGATTACCGTAAACTTCCGCGCTTTCCAGAAACTCTCCATTTGTAAGCATTTGCTGGAATATCTCTTTACTTACGAAATAATAGTCTTTGCCATTAATTTCATCGGCACGTGGTTCTCGTGTGGTATGTGAAATCGATAAACTAAGACTGCGATCCGATTGCAACAACGCTTTTACCAAACTGGTTTTACCCGCACCAGAGGGTGCACTGATAATAAATAAACAACCTGCTGTTTTAGTCATTTTTGTATCTATCATTAATTAATTGATAGTATCTATCGATATGAAAAATCTCTTGATTCTATGGCACCAGAGATGTCTCACTGTGCCCAATGCGACAGTTATTCTTAACATCAACCTAATAAATACCGCGCTTTTTAAAGTAATTTTGATGATATTCTTCCGCTTTATAAAATTGGGATGCGGGTAAAATCTTTGTTACTACGGGATCTTGCCAACGACCGCTATTTTGCAATTTATTTCTCGACATCTGCGCAATACTTTCTTGTTGAGCAGTAAAATAAAAAATAACTGAGCGATATTGCATGCCGACGTCAGGACCTTGACGATCTACCGTTGTAGGATTATGGCAACTCCAGAAATGATCCAATAAATCTTCGAAACTTACTACTGCTGAGTCATATTCCACTAACACGACTTCAATATGTCCGGTAGTGCCGGTGCATACCTCTTCATAAATTGGATTATCCGTACTCCCGCCTGAATACCCGCAAGTAACATCGATCACTCCTTTGATAGCGCGAAAAGCAGCTTCAACTCCCCAAAAGCAGCCAGCTCCAAAAATAATTTTTTCTTTTGCCATGACATACCTATTTGAGTTAAGAAAATTGTAATTCCCCTCTCTTCTCGTTACTTCTTATTTTTCCTTTCGTGCCTTCTCAATCAATGCTTCTAGGATTTTAATTGTATCTTGAGGAGTATTACTCATGCCGCCACTGGTTAGATACTTACCATTAATAATTAATGCAGGGACACCATTAAGCTGATATTGACGTGTTATTTGCGTTGATTTTGCTACTTGATTCTGCACCGTAAAGGAATTATAGGCATTCTCAAACTTCTTCCTATCAATACCCTCTTGTTTCTCAATCCAACTCAATAACACCGATTCATTATTCAAATCAATTTTGTCACGATGAATAGCATCATAAACTTTATCATGTAGCTCATCAGCTTTACCCAAAACTTCAATTGCATAAAATATCTTCGCAGCCGCTACCCAGTTTGGACGAAGAGTCGCAGGCACATACCGGAAATCAACATCTTCGGGAATGCTTTTCAACCATGTTTTAAGATACGGATGTAAGCTATAGCAATGCGGACAACCGTACCAGAAAAATTCCAATACTTCGATTTTATTGGCATCCTGTGTTTGTTGAGGTTTTGTCAGAACTGTATAATTCTTACCTTCGATGAGATCAGCACGCGCACTCGAAATATTCATCATACCTAAGCTCAGCAATAAGAAGACCACTAAAAGAAATTTACGTAGACTCATCTTAACTCCCTAAACAAGTTGTTAATTAATTGTTGGATTACAGTTTCATAGAAAACTATCAGATTAGCAATAGGCTGTCCGCTATTAAAAATGAGTGCTAAGGTATTTTAATAAATTGAGTAGCAATACCATTTTCTCGTAATGAAGTACTTGTTTCATCAACATCCTCTTTACGTGTAAAAGGACCAACACGAACCCTATACCAAGTGCCCTTATCAGCCAAATCAATCGGCTGTATCGATGCAAAAACACCGAGTAATGCAAGTCTGGCTTTCAAGTTTTCTGCTTCGTCGCTTTTTTTGAATGATCCCGCTTGGAGAAAGAATTTTTCTTTCACAGGTAATGAATGTTTTGGTGAAGGTACCGTTGATGGCTGCTGCATCAATTCTGATGGAGAAGAAGTCCGCGGCTGCAAAGATGTTATTTGCTGCGGGGTTTCAACCGGCGTGACAGAGGGTCGAGGTAAAATTGGCTGTGATGTAATCTCAGGTTTACTATTACTTTCCGGAATTTTTGCAGTTATTTGCGGTTGTGCTGCAAGTTCACCAGGTTTCGGATAACCACGCTCAATCTCGGGCTCTTCGATACCGGGTAAAATTTTGTAAAAATCAAATTTGTTTTTTTCTTCCGCGAAACTTCCCGATTCTTCTTGCTTTGATTTTTCCGGGACAACCAATATTTCAGGTTTGGTCTGATTTCTCTCAGACGAGCTTGTAGCTTTCTCTGTCGGCAAAAATGGGCTTGGTGAAAAATATAAATATAACCATACGCCAATTGCACTTGCAAGACCTAACGCGTAGCCAACAAACCCACCAAAGAATGCCGAACCACTTTTTTCATTTGCGGGTTTCGAAGACTTACGGGATTTATAGTCTCGACTCATGAATATCCTTAACTGTTAACTTGGTTACATTTTATCAGGTGCATTCACACCCAATAACGTCAAACCATTTTTTAATATTTGTCGAATAGATGCAATTAAGGCCAACCTTGCATGTTGTACCGGAATTTCAGGCACAAGAAATCGCGTTGAATTATAGTAACTATGAAATTCACTTGCCAATTCTCTGAGATAAAAAGCAACCACGTGAGGTGAAAATTCCTTGGCAGCCATCTCCACGATATCGGGAAAATCGATCAATTTTTGCAACAAAGCCAGTTCCATTGGACTCGTTAGTATTTCCGTATTTGCCACAATCAGATCATTGACTTCACCCTCCCATTGTGCCAAAACACTACACACACGTGCATGTGCATACTGAACATAATAAACTGGATTATCATTGCTTTGCGATTTGGCCAAATCCAAATCAAAATCCAAATGCTGGTCGCTTTTTCGCATCACATAAAAAAATCGGGCAGCATCCTTTCCAACTTCTTGACGTAACTCCCGCAAAGTCACAAATTCACCAGAGCGGGTCGACATTGGTGCTTTCTTACCAGCACGGTAAAGCACTGCAAACTGCACCAGGGCAATTTCAAGCTTATGCGGATCTAATCCCAATGCTTGTAAAGCACCTTTCACTCGAGGAATATAGCCATGATGATCTGCACCCCAGATATTAATTACTTGCTCAAAGCCACGTTCGAATTTATTCAAATGATAAGCAATATCCGATGCAAAATAGGTAAATTGGCCATTTTCCCGCTGCACCACACGATCCTTTTCATCACCAAAATCGGTCGAGCGAAACCAGGTTGCACCATCTTGTTGATATAAATAATGTTTTTTCTCCAATAATTCAATTGCGTGAGCTACCAAACCATTATCAAACAGCGACTGCTCAGAAAACCAAGTATCAAATTCAACACCAAATTCCATTAAATCATTGCGGCAATCACCCAGTTGCTCGGTTAGCACAAAATTATGAATATAGACATAATCTTGCCCAAGTACTTTTTTTGCATTGGCAATTAATTGATCCAATTGTTCATCAGTATCAACCGCAGCTTCCTGGGCAATTTCCGGCAATCCATTTAATAATAATTCAGGCTGATGCACATAACGCTGTGCATGTGCCTGGTGAATCTGCCTTGCCATGGTTTTCACATACTCACCCTGATAAGCATTGAGTGGAAAAAGAATGTGAACGTTATTAAGTTCCAGATAGCGCAACCATGTCGACAAAGTCAGAATATCCATTTGCCGTCCCGCATCATTGACATAGAACTCGCGCGATACATTAAAACCTGCCGCTGCTAAGATACTGGATAAACTAGCACCGATCGCCGCTCCGCGACCATGACCGACGTGCAACGGCCCAGTCGGATTGGCTGAAACAAATTCCACTTGAATTTTTTTTGCCTGCCCAAAGTCACTATGACCAAAAGTTTCCTTGTTCTGTAAAATATGGCGCAAGAACTGTTGCTTCGCAGAACTTTTCAAAAACAAATTGATAAATCCAGCACCCGCTATTTCGACTTTATCCAGATAAGGGGAAGTCGGTAAGGCATTGATTAGCAAGCTAGCAATTTCACGCGGACTTTTGTGCAAAGGCTTGGCCAGCTGCATGGCAAGATTACACGAATAATCGCCATGATTGGCTTGCTTAGTGCGTACCAGCTCAATCGGGACAGCATCTCCTGGAGCTATGAGGGCTTTGGCCGATTCACGCAAAAGCTCAACAAAATGGGCTTTAAAGTTAGGGTAGTCAAATGAAGTCATAATTAAGAGCAAACAATATCGATAGTTTCATTGAAATAAGCTGATATTCTTGGCGAAAATACGATTTTTTTGAGTTTCATTGCATTTTACCAGGTGTATGAATCAGGTCATAGATTGCTGACGGTAGGTTTCATAAAGACAAATCCCCGCACTCACAGCAACATTTAAACTTTCGATACCACCCAACATCGGGATACGCACGAGTTGATCGCAGGATTCTCGCGTCAAGCGGCGCATTCCTTTACCTTCCGAACCAAATACCCAGGCAACAGGACCTTTGATCTGAAAACGGGCCAAATCATATTCAGCATCTTCCGCAGTACCAAACACCCAAATTCCATGGTCTTTTAGCTGCTTCAATGTACGAGCTAAGTTAGTGACTGCAATATAGGGCACAGTATCCGCAGCACCACTGGCAACCTTATAAACCGTTGCAGTCATTCCTACTGCTCGATCCTTCGGTGCAATTACTGCATGTACACCAAATGCATCGGCAACACGTAAGCACGCGCCCAAATTGTGCGGATCTTGAATTCCATCCAGCACAAGCAACCTTGCGGGCTCGGTTAATTCCTCCAAAAGATCTTCAATATCAACAACATTACGGCTCGTGTCAACATGCGCGACGACACCTTGATGGTGATCATTACCTACCAGGTGAGTAAGTTTTACTCCTCCGCAAGAAGCCCAACGAATACTCAAGCTTTCAGCTAGGTTAATCAATCCCCGTGCACGTTGATCATCACGCGTAGCATCGATAAGTATTTCCTTGATACTATTTGGATTCTGCCGCAAGCGGCTGGTCACTGCATGAAAACCGAAAATAAGGCGAGTAGCGGACACGTATCAAACAAACCTGAGATATTAATTAAGCACCACTTATCAGCACTTAGATATTAAAAAAGATAAATGACTTTATTGATTCATCGAATTATGCGTTATTGTAAAACAATTACAGAACTCAAGGCTATTTCTTGTGTTGCGGCGTGGCTTTTGTTTTAGAACGCCCTGATTTTTTCATTGATTCGGCTAGTACAAAATCAATTTTGCTGGTCTCCAAATCAACACGCACTAATTTGACTCTTAAACGATCACCAAGCCGGTATTGTTTGCCGCTACGTTCACCTTGCAGGAGATGTTTGATAGCATCAAAATGAAAATAATCACTCGGCAGTTCAGAAATATGCACGAGCCCTTCCACATACACATTATCCAATGCGACAAACAAACCAAAGCCCGTCACACTGCTGATCACACCGTCGAAGCATTCACCGATTTTATCTTGCATATAGAAACACTTGAGCCACGACTCAACATCACGCGTGGCATCGTCGGCGCGCCGTTCAGTCATTGAGCAATGTTTGCCCAACTCATGCCAATCACCCGGATGATAATTATTTCCATTGAGGACGGCTTTAATTGCTCGATGCACCAGCAAATCAGGATAACGGCGAATCGGTGAAGTGAAATGGGTATAAGATTCATACGCGAGTCCAAAATGGCCTGTAATATCCGGACTATAAACAGCTTGCTGCAAAGACCTCAGCATCACAGTTTGTAACAGTTGTGCATCGGGTCTGTCGTATATTTTGAGTAATGTTTGTGCATAATCTTTCGCATTAGGTTTATTCTTGCCTCCCAATTGAATGCCAAATTCCTTCAGAAAATTACGTAAAGCAACAATTTTCTCTGGCGACGGATCTTCATGAATCCGATACAACGTTGTTTGTCCATGTTTTTGTAAAAAATCTGCTGCGCAGACATTTGCTGCCAACATACACTCTTCAATCAAGCGATGCGCTTCTGTACGCTGTACCGGCTCAATCTTTTCGATTTTTCCTTGATCGTTGAAAAACATTTGTGTTTCGATTGTTTCAAAATCAATGGCCCCACGTTTCTTACGTGCTTTTAGTAACACCTTGAATAACTTATAGATGATCTGTAAATGAGGCAATAATGCTGCATGCAACTTAGCTTCAGGCCCTTTGGGATTAGCTAACATATCAGCAACTTTGGTATATGTAAGTCGCGCATGTGAGTTCATAACTGCTGGGTAAAATAAGTAATCGCGTATATTGCCATTAGCCTGAAATTCGATTTCACATACCATGCACAAGCGTTTTTTGTTGGGATTGAGTGAGCACAATTCATTAGATAAAACCTCAGGCAACATCGGAATCACGCGTCTAGGAAAATAGACGGAATTACCACGATTCAATGCTTCCAAATCAATCACATCGTTAGGTTTGACATAGTGGCTGACATCTGCAATTGCTACATACAATCGGTAATCTTTACCTTCTTGCTGGCAATAAACAGCATCGTCAAAATCACGCGCAGTTTCACCATCAATAGTTACCAACGGTAGATGACATATGTCCTTACGATCCATCAATTCTTTTTTTAAGACATTTTTAGGAAATTTGGCAGAAAGCTTTTCAATTTCAGGAAGAAAAATATGAGGCAGATCGTGCTTGCGTAAAGCGATTTCGATCTCCATACCTGGTGCTGTATAGTTGCCCAGAACTTCGATGATTTTACCGATGGGTTGCGCCTGCTTGCTCGGTTGTTGAATGATTTCCACCATTACAACCTGTCCTTCTTTGGCTCTTAACGAATTCTCCTTGGCGATGAGTATATCTTGACTAATACGCTTATTTTCCGCTGCAACAAGCATAATCCCATGATCAATATGTAATCGCCCCACTAACTTAGTATTGCAATACTCCAATACTTCCACAATAGTGGCTTCACGTCGTCCGCGCCTATCCAACCCAATTTCACGCACCAAAACTCTGTCACCATGCAATGCCTTGTGCATTTCCTTTGCACTTAAATACAGATCCGAACTGCCATCATCGGGAATCAAAAAACCAAACCCATCAGGGTGACCCTGGATTACACCTTTGATTAGATCCAGTTTTTCCATCACACAGATATCATTCTTACGGTTACGGAAAATCTGACCTTCCCGCATCATCGCTGACAAACGGCGGCCGAATAATGTCTGTTCATTTTTCTTAATCGACAATAACTTATAGAGTGTGCGCTCGGCGACCGGAATGCCTTGCTGCTTTAATAGCTGTAAAATGTATTCCCGGCTTGGTAAGGGATGTTCATAACGTTCTTTTTCCCGCTGGAGATGAGGATCTAGATTCCGCAGTTGCTGACTCTTCTTATTTGACAAAGCAGTGATTTCCTATAGAATTACGCGTTCTTCGGCAGTCTGACTGACTACCCATTGCCCAGATGGCGGAATTGGTAGACGCGCATGGTTCAGGTCCATGTGCCTT
>CADEDJ010000015.1:0-27308 GCA_902826055.1 uncultured Nitrosomonas sp.
TTTCATGTCTTCATTTTATGAAACTTCGAACTCCTTGAAAATCAGCATACCTCAGTATCCTTGATGCAAGCTTCAACAATGGATCACCGGGATCAAGCTGACATAAAAAATCGGTTCCAAACAGATTTGTTTGATGAATCGTGCTGCTGGGTGTGAGCATCCTTAATCACCATTTCGACCAGAAATACAGCGCCATTTTAACATTCTCGGTCGTTATGATCACTAACATACAGTGCATTTATAACTAATATCAAGTGCTTAGGGGTATTTCAGGGCCGACTACGTAGTATACTTGTTTCTAGCTTTCATAAATTTCAGTTAAGAATGAACAAAACCAGGTAGCAGATATCACGATTATATTGCTCAATTTATTTGAAAAACATGACTTGACGACTTGATTGCGAGGAGATCCGCATAACCTTAATCACCCGTCTGATATTTAGATATCTCCACTGTTAAAATTAATGAGGCAAGGTGATAAGAAACAATTCATCTCATATGTATGTGGAATCTTTTCTGATCAAATAACCACAGTTTCTTCTTCAAAAAAAAGTACTACTTTATCATTACTATCAATATCTACAGTTACTTTGCCACCATTTATCAGACGACCAAACAACAATTCATCAGCCAATATACTACGAATAGTATCTTGGATAATGCGCTCCATAGGCCGCGCTCCCATCAACGGATCAAATCCATGTTTTGCGAGATACTTGCGTAATCCTACGGTGAATGTTGCTTCTACCTTTTTCTCATGGAGCTGCGTTTCAAGCTGAATCAGGAACTTATCAGTTACGCGTAAAATAATCTCCTCATCCAATGGAGCAAATGAAATAATCGCATCGAGCCTATTACGAAATTCAGGGGTAAATAATTTTTTAACATCAATAAGTTCATCCCCTGTAGATTTCGATTGGGTAAATCCAATTGAGGGTTTCGCAAGAGATTCGGCACCTGCATTCGTTGTCATAATAATAATTACATTGCGAAAATCCGCTTTTCGCCCATTATTATCAGTCAACGTCCCATAATCCATAACTTGCAATAGGATATTAAAAATATCAATATGCGCTTTCTCAATTTCATCCAACAACAACACTGAATACGGTTGTTTAATTACGGCTTCTGTCAATAATCCACCCTGGTCAAAACCAACATAGCCTGGTGGTGCACCGATCAGACGTGAAATTGCATGACGTTCCATATATTCAGACATATCAAAACGTTGCAAATGAATACCAAGCGCATAAGCCAATTGCCTTGCTACCTCAGTTTTTCCAACACCTGTAGGTCCAGAGAAAAGAAAAGAGCCAACCGGTTTTTGTGGATTACCCAATCCACTTCTTGCCATTTTTATAGCTGCAGCCAACGAATTAATCGCATTATCCTGTCCGAAAACAATAGCTTTCATATCACGCGCCAAAGTTTTCAATTTATTACGATCGTTTGTGGAAATATTCTGCGGTGGTATCCGTGCAATCTTGGCCACCACATTCTCTATCTCACTTTTACCAATTACTTTACGTTTCTTATATTTCGGCAATAGCCGCTGAGCGGCCCCTGCTTCATCAAGCACATCAATCGCTTTATCAGGTAAATGCCTGTCATTGATATAGCGTTCCGATAATTCTGCTGCAGCTATCAATGCGCTCGCGGAATATTTAACCTTATGATATTGCTCATACCGAGATCTTAATCCACGCAAAATAACGATAGTCTCATTTACAGTGGGTTCATTTACTTCTATTTTCTGGAATCGTCTTGATAGTGCATGATCTTTTTCAAAGATGCCACGATATTCATTGAAAGTGGTCGCACCAATACAGCGTAATTGTCCATTACTCAAAACCGGTTTCAGAAGATTCGATGCATCAAGAACTCCGCCCGAAGCTGCACCGGCACCAATAAGTGTATGAATTTCATCAATAAACAAAATTGCTGACGGATTTTCGATTAACTGCTTTAATAAAGTTTTTAAGCGCTGCTCAAAATCCCCTCGATATTTAGTGCCCGCTAACAAAGCCCCCATATCGAGCGCATAAATTTGATGCTTCAGAAGCAAATCAGGGACATCTTCTTCAACAATTCGCTTTGCCAATCCTTCTGCAATTGCGGTTTTACCTACACCAGCTTCACCAACCAGCAAGGGATTGTTTTTACGACGCCGGCATAGCGTTTGTATGACTCGCTCTATTTCTTTCTCTCGCCCTACCAATGGATCAATTTTATTGATCAATGCCTGATGATTAAGATTTATTGTGTAATTCTCAAGTAACCCACCAGGACTAACTTCTTGTTCGTTATCTCCATCATTCCCAGATTTGGCAACATTTTCATGCGGCACTTTTCGAATATTGTGCGAAATATAATTAACGACATCCAGACGTGTTACACCTCTTTGATGCAAAAAATAGACTGCATGTGAATCCTTCTCACCAAAGATCGATACCAATACATTAGCACCAGTTACTTCTTTTTTCCCTGATGACTGTACATGCAATATCGCTCTTTGAATAACACGCTGGAAACCAAGTGTTGGTTGTGTATCAACCTCCTCATTACCAGTAATTACAGGAGTATGGCGAGTTACGTGATCTAACAATACAGATCGTAAATCTTCAATATCTACCAAGCACGCATTTAATACTTCGACTGCACTCGTATTATCAAGCATTGCCAGCAATAAATGTTCAACTGTAATAAATTCATAGCGCTTCTGCCTAGATTCTACAAATGCCATATGTAAACTGACTTCTAAATCCGGGGCAATCATTTCAATTCTCCTCCATAACACACCTAAGCGGGTGTTGATTCTTTCTCGCAAATTCAATCACTTGCTTCACCTTGGTACTAGCAATATCGCTAGTATATACACCACATAAACCGACCCCTTCTGTATGCACTTTTAACATAATTCGTGTTGCTTGCTCTTGAGTCATATGAAAAAAAATCTTTAATACTTCAACGACAAATTCCATCGGCGTAAAATCATCGTTTAACAACAAAATTTTATATAGCGGAGGACATCGCTCTTTAGTAGCATCTTGCTTCTCTTTGAGAATAATGGCTTCAAAATTATCCTCTGTCATAATTATTTCCTTTTTTACTATTCTATTCTTCCATCAAAAGACTGGAATCAAATTAGTATAAAGTACTCCAGCATGAACATATTTGACGATTACGACATTTTTTTCAAGTATCTTAAGATAATTCTCCAGCCTGCAACAACAAAAAATCATGTAACCGCTTGACTTTAACCTCAGATTTGCGTAAAACAGTACGTGGCGTTTGGCTTCAAGCTGTCTGCGGTATTGATTTTATCCGCCAATGATCTTGAAATTCAAATAGTATTAGGGTTTCCGGCCCAGTTTTTATATAGGAAGTAGAAATGGCAACAGGTACAGTAAAATGGTTTAATGATTCTAAGGGTTTTGGTTTTATTACTCCTGACGATGGGAGTGAGGATTTATTTGCACACTTCTCAGCAATTAATATGTCAGGATTTAAAACACTCAAGGAAGGTCAAAAAGTGAGCTTTGACGTCACTCAAGGTCCGAAAGGAAAACAAGCCTCTAATATTCAATCTGCTTAAAACTGTATGATGTCCATGCCCATAAAAATAAAAACTAGCGTAGATCTTTGACACAGTAAGAACGTAATTATAGCATTGGAAAATTTCCTCCTTGCAAGATTGTTATCGCAAGGAGGAATACTTTATCAACTGCAATCTTACAAATTTCTAATCATCAAATCTCCAAACATTGAACAAGAAACCTCCTTAGCATTTGTCATTTGACGTGCAAAATCATAAGTAACTGTTCTATCCTTTATTGTGACTTCCATCGCATTAACAAGTCTGTCAGCGGCTTCAATCCATCCTAAATGCCGCAACATCATTTCAGCAGACAAAATAATTGAACCAGGATTAACTCGATCTTTTCCAGCATATTTTGGAGCTGTTCCATGAGTTGCTTCAAAAATTGCAACAGAATCACTGAGATTAGCCCCTGGCGCAATCCCTATTCCTCCCACCTGAGCCGCCAGCGCATCTGAAATATAATCACCATTAAGATTTAAAGTTGCTACTACATCATATTCTTCGGGACGCAACAAAATTTGTTGCAAGAAAGCATCAGCAATTACGTCTTTGATTATAATTCCACCATTTTCTGGGGATAACTTCATCCATGGCCCTCCGTCTAAAGGTTCTGCACCAAATTCCTTAGCCGCCAAAGCATACCCCCATTTCTTGAACGCCCCTTCAGTAAATTTCATGATATTACCTTTATGAACTAAAGTAACTGATTTACGTTTATTATCGAGAGCATATTGTATCGCTTTTCGAACAAGTCGCTCTGTACCCTCCCTTGAAACTGGCTTAATGCCAATACCCGAAGTTTCGGGAAACCGTATACTGGAAACCCTCATATCTTTAATCAAAAAATCAATAACTTTTCTTGCAGCATCAGATTCAGCTTCCCATTCAATTCCGGCATAAATATCCTCAGAGTTTTCGCGAAAAATCACCATATCTGTTTTCTCAGGATTCTTTAACGGACTTGGCACGCCAAAAAAATAACGCACAGGACGTAAACATATATATAAATCCAATTGTTGGCGAAGCGCTACATTAATCGAACGAATACCTCCACCGATAGGTGTTGTTAAAGGACCTTTAATCGAAACTACAAATTCTTTAGCAGCAACTAAAGTTTCCTCTGGTAACCACACATCCGCCCCATATACTCGCGTTGACTTTTCACCTGCATAAATTTCCATCCATGATATTTTGCGTTTACCATGATAAACTTTTTCAATTGCCGCATCGACAACTTTACGCATTACCGGGGTAATATCAATTCCAATTCCATCCCCTTCAATAAAAGGAATAATTGGATTATCTGGCACTACTAATAAATTATCTTCATTTACTCGAATCTTCTCACCATTAACAGGCACTTTTATATGCTGATACATAATATCTCCAACCGTTGAAATACCAAATACAATCTATAATAATTTTTTATCAACATGTTACAAAACATAAACTTGAAACACCAGTTTATTCAAAGCTTGAGAAATCCATAACTTACTATGTACTACACGCATATAATATATTGAAAAAAACTCAATATTGACAACTATTTCATCATTACTACATATCGATTAATGAAGCTACTGTGGTTTAAACTAAAAAATTTCTGCAAATGAATATGGTACGCTTCTTACTTATTGGATTGGTATTTTTTATAAAGAAACTACACAAGATGATTTAACTCTACTATGTAGTCAATTTTTTGTCGGGGCATTATACGTACAAATCCATCACCTTTCTATTGTAAGTGATAAACACCGTGGCAATCCTTAATTCAATAAAGCATTCGGAATCAATATCAACAGAGTCAACAGGAAATACATCGATGTCACAAAATTATCTCCAATATACATTGTAATTATGGTAATGAATCTAAGCCTTCTAATACCCAATCTATTCTGGCCTGATGTTTCACAAGCAGAAATTTATCGTGATTTATCAATACCATCCTTAGAAAAACTATTAGCAAAGAGTATTGCTATACAATATCAACCACATGAAATGGAGATATGGTTATGCAAAACATTTAATATCTCCCAGCAACAAAACAATTGGCCTATTGCACCAATCATGTTACATGTTGATGCTCCCGGATTAATAAGAACAAATAAAGATTACTGGATAAGAGCCGATCCCGTACATCTACGCATTGAGCAAAACCACATCATGTTGGCAGATAGTGAAGCTTTCGAAATTTCTAAAGAAGAAGCCACACAAATAGTACACGACATCAATAAAAATCTCGGTAGTCACCATAACTTTACTTTATTACCACTTCATCCCCATCGATGGTACATCCGGTTACCCAGAGCAGCAGAAATCCAAACTTATACACTGGGCCAAGTTACGTGCATGAATATTAATAATTTCTTGCCAACTGGCAAAGAAAGCATGATTTGGCATAAAATAATCAATGAGATTCAGATGTTGCTTTATGAGCATCCGGTTAATCAAGCTCGTGAATCCTTGGGGAAACTAACCATTAATAGCCTTTGGTTCTGGGGGGGGGGAACTATGCCACAATTGATTCATGCACCTTATACGCACATTTGGAGTAACAATGACTTACTTCACGCGCTTGCTTTATCTTGCAATATAAACTATTCACAATTACCTATTCATGCCGATGAATGGTTACGAGCAAACACACCTGGAAATCACCTAATAGTATTGGATATGCTTCGTGAAAAAGCAAAATACAGAAATGCATTTGATTGGCGCGAAACTTTAAATAGTTTAGAAAAGAACTGGTTTCTTCCTTTGTATAATGCACTTAAGAAAGGAGATATTAATCAACTAGCTATCACTGGCCTGAGTGAAATTTCATCCCAAACTTTTGTGGCCAAGCGTTCTAGTTTATGGAAATTCTGGCGAATGGCTAAGCCACTTCCCTTTTATCTGAAATAACATTTGTCAGTTTAATACAATCTAGTATTGTAGCTTTTATTAATACTTATAGATTAGAACCGGAACCATCATGCACAAAACTAATGCGATTAAACCCTATCTACCGGCTTGCACTGCATTAATACTTACATTTACTCTCATAATCAATATATTTTTCATTAGCGATATACCACTACATTGGTCTGCCATACTATGGCTATCCTTAATCTTCGCATTGATAATAATATTCATCCAAGTTGCTCGCGCTCAGAAAAATATTAAGTATTACTCTAATCAATTACAAGTCAATAAAGAAAGACTTACCAATGAGATAAAACACCGACTATGGGCCGAAAAAAGAGCATCAGAAAGTATAATAAAGTCATTGATTATCGACGAAAATATTCCTGTAATGCTGGCTTATTTCAGTATTGACCTACGCTGCCGCTATCATAATCGCACTTTCCGTCAATGGTTTGGATTAAAACCTGATCAAATTGACGGGCAACTTTTAACGGAATTTTCCAGTGAAGAATTTTTCTCTGGAATAAAAAAATGCATTACTGAACTTTTGGCGGGAAAAACAATACATAATCAACGTACTCTTAAGTCTATTAAAGGTTTCCCTTATATTTTTACTGAGCAATACGTTCCACATCTCGATAATAAAGGAAAAACTATTGGCTTCTACACAATGCACACACCACGTGCGCATGAAAAAAATAGTAGCGGCATTGCACAAAAAAACAAGATATTGAATCTCAACAAGCTTGAACCTCAGAAAATTTCTGAACAGTCTATTAGCAAAGAAAGCACCATTCTTTCACCTTCTCAAGCATCAAATTCAGGAATAGCCACAACATCTGCTCGTATTGCACAAGCAATCGAAGAAGGGGAATTCAATCTTTATTACCAGCAAATAAAGTCTCTCAAGCCAAATGTAACTCCATCATCCCATTATGAAATTTTAGTGCGTATGAACGGAGAAGAAAATGGCCTTATGCCTCCAGGTTCATTCCTACCTTTTGTTGATCAATTTAAGATGATGCCACAACTTGATCGATGGATAGTCAGCTATATTGCTAAATGGCTATCCACTCATTCCCGGACTCATTCAATATTATGCTTAAATATTGCCAAAGACACTTTGAG
The DNA here is from genome assembly GCA_902826055.1 of uncultured Nitrosomonas sp. Classification (GTDB taxonomy): domain Bacteria; phylum Pseudomonadota; class Gammaproteobacteria; order Burkholderiales; family Nitrosomonadaceae; genus Nitrosomonas. The sequence goes on from CADEDJ010000015.1 coordinate 7,637, forward strand.
CGATCAGGCTTTTCCCAGCTTCATTCAAGATCAATTACAAAAAATGAATATACCGGCTGCGAGCCTTTGTTTTGAAATTGAACTATCCGATGCACAAACAAATATTACAGACACAACCACTTTCTCACAAAAAATTCATCAACTGGGTTGTTTGGTTTCATTATGTAGCTTTAACTATGAATCAGGCTCAGTTGAACTGCTTGATCAAATAAAAACAAATTATCTAAAAATTGATGGCAGCCTGATTTGTAATATTCTTCGTGACCCAGAAGATCTTAAAAATGTTCTTATTATCAATAAGATTGCTCAAAACAAAGGGATAAAAACTATTGCTGAACTTGTCGAATCTGATGAAATTATTGCAAAATTACAAGAAATCGGTGTTGATTATGCGCAAGGATTCGGCATTGCCAAAGCCTTTCCCTTTAAGGATCTTGAATAATAGTGCCACTATTTTTGTAAAGCCTATGCAAAAATAAAAGAAGCAATTCTTTTTTTATTGATTGCTTCTTTTTTTCATCTATTAAACTGATTTAACCATACTTTCAACCACTTTCTTCGCATCGCCAAATATCATCATGGTTTTATCCATATAAAACAGGTCATTATCAAGACCAGCATAGCCTACAGCCATGCTACGCTTAACAACCATTACGGTACGCGCTTTATGTGCATCCAATATTGGCATGCCATAGATCGGACTTCCTGGAACATTTGCCGCAGGATTGACCACATCATTTGCACCTAATACTAATACAACATCAGTGTTCGCAAAATCACTATTAATCTCTTCCATTTCCAAAACTTGCTCATAAGGAATTTCAGCTTCTGCCAGTAATACATTCATATGGCCAGGCATACGCCCCGCTACGGGATGAATCGCAAAACGTACATTTACTCCTTTCTCGTGCAGCATCTCCGCTAATTCTTTGACTGCATGTTGAGCTCTTGCAACAGCCAAACCATATCCCGGAACAATTATGACACTATCAGCGTTACCCATTAGAAAAGCGGCATCTTCCGCACTGCCACTCCGATATGTTTTTTGTACTCCACTATCCGCTACAACCGTTCCTCCATCACTGCCAAAACCGCCAAGTATGACTGAAAGAAATGGACGATTCATGGCCTTACACATAATATAGGACAGAATGGCACCGGAACTGCCTACCAAAGACCCAGCAATAATTAGCATTGGATTGCCCAGAGAAAAGCCAATACCTGCTGCAGCCCACCCAGAATAGGAGTTGAGCATGGATATGACTACCGGCATATCTGCACCGCCAATAGGAATGATAATCAGGAACCCAAGAATGAAAGCAATTGCCGTCATTGCAATAAATGCGTTCCAGTTTGTCGTTTCAGTAAAGAAAAACCACAAACCAAATCCAATCATGGTAATTGCCAGCAATAAATTAACCATATGCTGACCAGTAAAAACGATCGGTGTGCCGCTCATACGTCCAGATAACTTCAGGAATGCAATCACCGAACCTGACCATGTCATCGCACCAATAAAAGTGCCCAGGAACAGTTCCAACTTACTCCCCGCAGGGAGGGTTTCCGGCAAACCGAACGAAACCGGATTATTAACTGCTGCCACAGCAATAAACACCGCAGCTAGACCGACCAGTGAATGCATAAATGCAACCAGCTCTGGCATTGCAGTCATTTGCACGCGCTGTGCAACAATCGCACCGATAATACCTCCCCCTGCAATACAACCGAGGATCAAAAGCCAGTTCTGGGTAAGTGTCAAAGTTGTGGCAACCGCGATTGCCATACCCACCATACCGAACAAATTACCACGGCGTGCAGATTCGGGCGAACTTAGTCCCTTTAGCGCCAGTATAAAAAAAACTGAAGCAACTAAATATGCAAGTGCTACCATATTTGCTGACATTTACGCGTTTCCTTTTTTGTCTTTTTTCTTGAACATTTCCAGCATACGTTGACTTACCAGAAATCCACCAAAAACATTGATTGCAGCCAACGTTACTGCCGCGGCCCCCAACCAGACACCCCAATCGGTCTCAACTGGCCCTGCCGCCAACATCGCACCGACAAGGATAATGCCGGAAATAGCGTTAGTCACTGACATCAAGGGGGTATGCAGCGCAGGTGTAACATTCCACACAACATGATAGCCAACAAAAATTGCCAATACAAAAACTGTCAGATTGATAATAACTGGATCAATTTCACCAACCATGATTACTCCTTATAAATTCGTTTACGCCATATCCGCACGATAGCTACTGAAAGAATAGTACTTTATTACTTGAGTTTATGGTCATTTGTTAGGATGCAATGATTTCACCCTGCGTACACACCAGCGTCCCGGCAATAATTTCATCGTTACGATCAATCTTCAATTCGCCACTGGTTGGATCAAGCATCAGGTTAAGGAAATTCATTAAGTTTCGCGCATACAAAGTACTAGAATCTGCAGCAACCAGACCGGGAATATTTGCGATACCAATCAAATGCACGCCATGTTTCACCACGGTTTTATTTAACTCGGATAACGGACAATTGCCGCCCGCTTCAACCGCCATATCTAAAATAACCGAACCCGGCTTCATAGCTCGTACAGTTTCTTCTTTAATTAAAATAGGCGCTGGACGGCCAGGAATCAAGGCAGTAGTGATAATAATATCTGCGGCGATTGCACGCTCGTGCACTAACTCGCCTTGGCGGCGTTTATAATCCTCAGACATTTCCGTCGCATAACCACCCGCTGTCTCAGCTTTGGTTTTCTCTTCATCGCTCAGTGGCACCTCGACAAATTTTGCACCCAAACTTTCTACTTGCTCTTTGGCTGCTGGCCGCACATCAAAGGCTTCCACCACAGCACCCAGCCTTTTTGCTGTCGCAATTGCTTGCAACCCAGCAACACCTGCACCCAAAACCAGAACCCGAGCTGCTTTTACAGTGCCTGCCGCCGTCATCAACATGGGAAAGAATTTTTGATACACATTAGCTGCCATAATCACAGCTTTATAACCTGCAATATTGGCTTGCGACGATAGTACATCCATACTTTGCGCACGAGAAATCCGTGGTAACTTTTCCATCGCAAATGCAGTCAATCCATAGTGCGCTAATGCTTCAATTCCTTCCTTTTGGTGCGGTGATAATAAACCCACCAGCACGGCATTTTTACGCATCATTGTTAATTCACTAGCTTCCGGGCTTCTAACCTTAAGCACAATTTCTGATTGTTTATACAACTCTGCGACGTCAGTAACGATCGTTGCGCCTGCTTCCTGATATGCTAAATCCGGTATGCTGGCACCTGCACCAGCGCCTGACTGCACGGATACTTTATGAACACCCTTGGCAGTAAATTTTTTCACGGTCTCCGGTGTAGCAGCCACACGCGCTTCTCCGCTGCGAATCTCTGCGGGTATACCTATATGCATTGATAATCTCCCTTTTCATGCCAACCTGCTTGCAAATAAAAAAGCAAAATTGTATTTAATACTTATTGACGAATAGCGGATTATAAATCAATTTGCACACAATGCATTAATTATGACGCCATAAGCGAAGGAAACAGTGAATGGAATTTAACTTCCGCACACGCCAAATAAAGATGTTAATTTTGCAGATGGCGCATCATATCAGCCAGAAATTACCGGCATCAACAGTCATATTCAACGCGATCAAATCACGATGTTTTCTGGATTATCGTGTTTAAACAACGCCCGATCCATTGGTTCGTCAGTTTTTCTTGTACCGTATTCTGACGCAAACGTGTCGCCAATCCAGGAAAATCCACCTGATCCAGCGGCTGATCTTGATTAAAGCAAGAAAACACATAAGTAATTTTTCCCGTTTCCGGATCTTGATGAGGTTGTAAACACTGAGCGCAGATTTCCTTCATCATGCACTGCATCGGGGAATTAATCGAGCCAATGGCAAAATGATCGGCTTTTAAGTATGGTTTTAATTGATTATGACGCGCCACCCCGACAGCAGCCATCATGCGATCGGAACCGATAGCAATGATATGATCAGCCTCAGCCAGTGGCACGGGCTGCTCGCCCAATTCACCGCTGGCATAAGCTACCATCGCTTGCACAATATTACCTACATAACTTTTATCTTGCGGACGCGTTGCTGCAAAACCCGGAGATTCATCGCAACACCACACGACAATATCCGCCGCTGCTTCGATTTCTGCCACTTTATAACGATCCACCAGTTTCTTGTAACCGGCAAAATATAACACCTTTGATCCGGCCGCGCGCGCAGCTGCACCGATAGAAAACAATACAGCATTACCCAAACCGCCCCCGACCAGCACCACTGTTTTATTCTCTGGAATTTCTGTCGGTGTTCCGGTAGGCCCCATCAACACAACCGGCTCTCCAGGCTTAAGCATTGCACAAAGATTTGACGACCCACCCATTTCCAATACAATTAATGAAACCAACCCACGTTCAACATCTACGGATGCGCCTGTTAATGCAAGACCCTCCATTGCCAGCCTAGTGTCTGTGGTGATTGTTGCCAAAGTCGCATAATTCTGAAAACGATAAAACTGCCCCGGTTGGAAATGTTCCGCCGCTGTCGGTGCATGAACAACCACTTCAATGATATTGGGCGCAAGTCTTTCCACTTTATGAACAGTTGGTCGCAGTTGGTCATTCATTGCCGCAAAAAATTGCTGCGTCGATTGATCCGATGCCGGTTTAACACGCTCCAACACACGACTCACAACGGGATAACCCTGTTTTGCGCTGGACATTGCTTTCACTACATTGCCGGAATACGAAGGATGCAAATCACCAAAGAAACTGATAAATCGCCCGTCCTGACTATCCTTGTAACGGCTTAGCAATACCATCGGCGCCTCAGGTTTGGGATTGCCATATACGGGCTTCACCGCATTGCCTTCCTCGTCACAAGCCGCAAAATAACGACCATCGAGTTTAAACTGCTTCTCGTCTTCACGCGCCAACACCGTATTCGGTTGAGTGCCGGCAGCTACCAACAAGGCACGCGCTGGTAACTCGACATTACCGGCGTCCTGCCATTCATCTTCTTCATCGCGTTTCTGCACCGAGAATTGCACCGATTCTGCATGTCCCCACGCGTCAACATTAACGCGTGTAGGCGTCATGCCTTCAGCAAACCAAATGCCCTCTTCCAATGCTTTTTCAACTTCCTCATGATTTAAGGTATAGGAAGGACTGTCGATTAGCCGCTTACGATAAGCAATCGTTGCGCCACCCCAAGACTGCAACAGGTTAATAATGCGTGGCATACGTCCTTCTTGCTCAGCAGCCTGACGTTCCGCGCGGATTGCGCGTGCATGATTGATAAAATCATCGGCAATGGCTTTTTCTTCATCATCCCATGCTTCACGGACGGCAGCCTCCCCCTGAATTGCTGTTAGAATCTCATAGCGCTGCAAAAATTTTTCTACTTGCACCGGATAATAAGCTAACGCTTCAGTCGCTGTATCAATTGCTGTTAAGCCCCCGCCGATTACCACCACCGGTAAGCGCAGCTGCATATTGGCGATTGAATCGTTCTGCGCAGCACCGGTCAATTGCAGCCCCATCAAGAAATCGGATGCTGCACGCACACCTCGCGCCAATCCATTCGGCAAGTGCAATACAGTTGGCCGCCCAGCCCCTGCTGCCAGAGCCACATGATCAAATCCCATGGCAAATGCATCATCAGTTGTCAAAGTACCGCCAAAACGCACGCCGCCAAATAAGGCAAACTCTTCTCTGCGTTCCAGTAACAAACGAATCAGCTTCAGAAAATTTTTATTCCAACGTACAGTAATACCATATTCAGCTACACCACCAAAACCGCCCGGCATACGCTGAGCGAGATTTTCTTCCAGAGTGTTGGCATGGCGAATCGCCTTGAACGGCACTCGTTCGCCCAGTTGATTGACACCCGAAATCTCTTCGAGCAAAGGTTCGATTTTCAATCCATCGATTCCCACTACTGTATGACCCTCATTCATTAAATGATGTGCCAACGTATAGCCCGCCGGCCCCATACCAACCACCAGTACCTTACGGCCAGTTGCCGATTTCGGCACCGGTCGGCGCAGATTCAATGGATTCCAGCGTGTCAGCAAGCTATAGATTTCATATCCCCACGGCAATGCCAGCACATCTTTCAATGTACGCGTCTCAGCTTGCGGAATGTCTACGGGATCCTGCTTCTGATAAATGCAGGACTTCATGCAGTCATTACAAATTCGATGGCCGGTGCCCGCACACATTGGATTATCCAACGTGATCATTGCCAGACTGCCTATTGCTACGCCTTGTGATTTAAGCTTGTGAAATTCGGAAATGCGTTCTTCCAATGGGCAACCCGCCAACAACGCACCTAATTCGCTCCGCTTGAAACTAGGCGGCTCATCCGGTGATTTGGATTTTTGGATCAAACCTTTAGAACATGAATCTTTGCCTTGTTCATGGCACCAAATGCAGTAATTGGCTTCATCCAATGCACCCTTTAAATCCGTACCATGATCAGTCAGTGCAAAACCGTTACGTTCACGCAAATGTTCAAGGCGATGCACTTTATATCCAGCTGACTCGTCCGTCTCCAATGATAATAAATGCTGAAAATCAAGTTTAGCCGGCGACTTGAATAAAATACCGTGCTGCGTGTGTTGTTGCCCTACTGGTGTTCTCAATGCCCAAGCAGCGTAATGCAACGCTTTATTTAAACGCGTTTCATTTTCCGCTTCCGTCTCCATCCATTGCGTCACTTTCGTGGCAAAAATCAATTCTGAGAAGGCTTCGCCAAATTCTGCCGACAATTCCCTTTCCAGCACCAAACCATCAATGTCGGAAAGCACTTCTTCACTAACTTTACTTTTTGCTCGACGTTGCACAAATTGCCGTTTGCAAAAATACAATGGCGCCAATTCATGATGTCTCGTAGCCAATTGCTGCACTTCATTTTCGATATTAAACAAACGGGCAATAAAATCTTCCAGCCACGGCGCAATCTCAATTAATAGGGCAGAGTTATCCTTTGGCAGTAATTCATCAGGATTCGCACGTGCGCGCTCTAATCTTTTAAATAGTTCCTCATCGCCAGTGCGAAGAAAATCCATAAAAATCTGATCAAGCTTTACCAATCCACTACGTCGATAGAAATCTGCAATCGTAAAACCGAAATTAAAATTTAGTGAATCTGTCATTGTTTCTTGCTGAGCATGCAACGCTGCGTCGATATTTGTCATAATTAATTATTTAATATTTGTTTCAACTTTATATAACTACAGAATTTAAATTTATAACGCCAGGCAAAGTTATTAATCACTTTGTTATCTATTTATCTCATAATTACGTAACCACTGAGTAAATTCATCGCCACCCATGGGCTGCGCAATAAAATACCCCTGTATTTCATCGCACCCAAGCTCTGCCACCAATTCACAATCCTCTTCGGTTTCAATTCCTTCGACAACCACGTTCAAACCAAAAGCTTTGCCTAATTTTATACATGATTCGAGAATTACCCGAGTTGCTGGATCTTGTGTCGCATTATGTGCAAAAATCCGGTCTATTTTGAGTTCTGTAAAAGGCATGTATTTAAGCGTTTCCATTGATGCATAACCGGTACCAAAATCATCTATGGATAATCCAAAGCCTTTAAGCCTGATACGTGTCAGAATATCCAAACTTTGTGCGAAATCTTTTCCTAGTTTACCTTCCGTAATTTCCAAAATCACTCGTTCAATGGGTACGTTGGAATTTTGAACTGCTTCTTGATAAATCTCCGGCAAATTAAAACGATCCAGATTCTCCATTGAAACATTCACCGAAATTTTCAAATCCAACCCCTGCTGTAACCATAGATCCAATTGCCGAACAGATTTTTTTAGAATATTTCGGGTGAAATCATTGATTAAGTCATTTTGCTCAATTATTGAAATAAAATTATCAGGAGAGATATAGCCATATCGACTATGATGCCACCGAGCCAAACACTCAACACTTGTTACGCGACGACTAGAAGCAGAAATTTTCGGCTGAAAGAATACTGTGAATTGGTCAGCGCACAAAGCATGTTTGATATCGTCAACATCGAATACTTGTCGTATTCTGGAAAAGCCAGTTGCTTTATAAGCAGGTAAATTTAACTTTTCCAGAATCGCCGCTAAAGCGCCAATTGTCACAGGCTTCATCAATGTACCAATGACATTTAGTCCACGCACTATGGCCAAACGCTCAATCGCTTTAAGTAAGTCGGCATCAACACCAGAGAATAATACAATTTTTCCACTATATTTTTGATCAGCAATATGGCGCAAAAATTCGATGCCATCCATTCCTGGCATTTCAATATCACAAATCAATAAATCGACAGCTTCTATTTGAGTAGACAAAACGAATAAGCCGGCTTTGCCATCTTCTGCGACAAATACTTCGCTAACCCCCAGTTCTCTTAGCAAATGACTAACAAATTCGAGCATGAATTTGTCGTCATCCAGTAGTAGCACGCGAATATTTTTCTTTTTATTCATCTGAAGAATTTAATTAGGTGCACACTTAACAGCTATACTTCAGTCACAAACTTTCACAACAATCTCATCCTACAGCCACTTAAAAACAGTATCTATTAGTAAATCAGGGTTGACTGGTTTTGTCAGAAAATCATTCATTCCAACATTCAAACACATCTCTCTATAGTGCTGATCTACACTGGCTGTCAGCGCAATTATCGGCATCTTCGACCAGCAACCATTCGCTCGGATCATTTGCGTAGCTTCCAAACCATCCATCACCGGCATTTGAATATCCATCAACACACAATCAAACAATTGTGCTTTCAAAAAGTTCAGTGCTTCTTTTCCATGCTCGGCAATCACAACAGTCGCGCCTGCATACTCCAATATTTCTTTCGCGACCTGTTGATTTAATTCATTATCCTCGACCACCAAAATCGTAAATCCCTCAAGCTTTTGATGCGCATTTTTTATTAAATTCATTTAGCGCTTATGTTTCTGTATACTTTTATCGGATGCGCGATAGTTCATCGCAAATTCTCTTTATGGATCCACTTTTTAGTCACATACCCGGCAAAAAATCTACGCTTCCGCCAAGGAAAAAACAGGTGTAAATATTTGAGGAAGATATCATACGTTGCATCAGATCAACAACATCTCTTCCTAGTTAAACGGCAAAACTATAGATGACAACTATAAAAAACCAGCATTTCAAAATTCCTTTATGGAAATAATGCCAATCTCTTTAAAAATATATTCTTTGATGCAGTAGTCATATTAAAAATGAACAATTTTTAACCCAAAAAATTGCAATGCGAACGATACTTCCAATCCATCCATTGGTAATCCCCTACTTCGTCAATACAAAAAACTGTCTTTACAATAATCTCGAGGCACCGATCAGGATAGGTACCCCATGTTGTAGAATTCCATAATCGTTTTCCAGTTTATTAGGAGTTAGTTCTAGAAATTCAGTTGCTTCAAAATAGTTAGGCACCAGGTCAATATACATCGATGAAAAGGGAAACATCAGAACAAAAAACCTTCTCAAACAGAAACAGTAAAATAATCGAATCTTTATCATTGGAAAATAACAAAAGGGAATTTACATATTTTATTGCGACTACGCGTATGCTATTTATTGCTCCGCATTATGCGCATCCAGACAGGCAAAAGAATGATTCGTCCTTTCTTTCGCACAACATATCAATTTGAAAACTAATAGTGATCTATTACATCAACATGAATTACAGAACCCTAATGCTGCGATTAATTGCAGCTATTTTAGCGGAACCGCCTTATGGGTATGTAAACCACACTCTTTTGTTTCTGCATCCTCCCACCACCAACGCCCGGAACGAATATCTTCGCCAGGTGTAATTGCCCGTGTGCAAGGTGCACAGCCAATGCTGGGATAAAATTTGTCATGTAATTTGTTATAAGGTACTTCATAGTGTTTAAGGTATTCCCATACTTCTGCATTGGACCATTCCAGCAAAGGACTGACTTTTTGTATGCCATTATCCCCATCAAAGATGGAGACTTTCAAATTCGATCGAGTAGGCGCCTGCTCGCGCCTCATACCGGTCACCCATGCCCGTTTACCCTGTAAAGCCCGGCGTAACGGCTCCACTTTACGAACAAAGCAACATGCCTTGCGCAGCTCAATACTTTCGTAGAAACCATTAATTCCATGCTCAGCCACATATGTTTCCACTTGTTTTACATTAGGGAAATAAATTCGTAAAGGCGTTTTATAGCGTTCTCGAACAGTTTGCATCAAGTCGTAAGTTTCTTGTGGCAACCGTCCGGTATCTAGACTGAACATATCAATATCGAGATGATTTCGATCCAGGATGTCCGTCAGGACCATATCTTCAGCACCCAAACTGTTAGCAAACGTTACAGGGGAATAATCATGTACAGTTTCAAACAAAACAGTGACAGCCTGTTCAACTCTTTGCTGTAATTTGCTCATGCTACACTCGCCGCCGAATTTCCTTTACGCTGCACCCGCCGGAATAATGGCAATTTTTCATTAATCGATGTTTGATAAACCTCAGAAAAATCAGTTAATCCTTTTAATGTATCTTCGATACTACGATCCGGCCGTGGCGCAAAAGCATCAAAACCCACGCGTTGCATATAAAACAACTGATCACGCAGCACATCACCGATAGCGCGTAATTCTCCCTCATAGCCGAGCCGTGCACGCAGGTTATAAGCAATGGAATAACCCCGACCATCGGAGAATTTAGGAAAATCAACCGCGATCACGGAAAATTTATGAATATCTTCTTTCAATTTTTCCGGGCGTTCATCACTGGCCAGCCAAACACCTACTTCAGCTCGCTGCCGCAAGGTTTCATGTTGCGCCAGCCATACTTGTAGAGGAACGATCACTTTGCCTTCAGGAATCGCCACGCTCTCAGCACATTCTTGTTCATTTAAACGTAGCAAAACCCAATCATCTGCGACAATTGCTTGATTCTTTATAATCATCTCGCTAAAACCTTGGAGAGTAGTATGGAAGGGCATATTGCGCTGGAACGACTTTATGCTTATCGGCGATTTCTTCCTCTGCACTTGCAAAATCCTTTGCATATACCTGCTCTTTAAAAGGTGTATGACCAATGCGGCGTACCGTATCAATAAAACGTTCGGCCTCTATGCGTTCACGCAGATAAACCTGCAACACGCGATCAATAACCTCGGGTATCTGATCAAATGTAAAAGATGGACCGATAATCTTCCCGATTGAGCTATCATTACCCTCAGCACCACCGAGCGATACTTGGTACCATTCCTCATGATCTTTTTTTTCTACACCGGTAATACCGATATTGCCAATATGATGCTGCCCACAAGCGTTCACACAACCCGAAATATTCAGGGTTATCTCACCAATATCATGCTGAAAATCCAAGTCTTCAAAACGTTGAGCAATCAATTGCGCTAGCGGTATAGAACGTGCATTGGCCAATGTACAGAATTCCGCACCGGGGCAACTGATAATATCAGTCAATAACCCAATATTCGACGCAGTTAATTCATACGCACCAGCATCCTGCCACAAATGAATCAAATCCTTCTGCCTGACATCCGCCAGTACCAAGTTTTGCTGATGCGTAATACGCAACTCACCAAAACTATAGCGATCTGCCAATTCTGCAACTGCTTCCATTTGTTCCGCCGTGGCATCACCGGGCACACTTCCCGGTTTTTTTAATGACAGCACAACAATAGCGTACCCCGGAACACGATGCGGCTTAACATTACGTAACATCCAGTTAGTAAAAGATCGACTATCTGCCTTGAATTCATTCAATTTCGAATCATGATCGGTTAATGTCTCATAAGTGGGATCACTAAAAAACGAGACAACACGATTGACTTCTTCGACAGTTAAAGTACCCGGACCATCTTTGAGGTCTGCCCAATCAGTTTCTACTTGACGCTTAAATTCATCAATGCCTAATGCTTTTACCAGTATTTTGATACGTGCCTTGTACTTGTTATCTCTACGGCCATATTGATTATAGACTCGCAAAATAGATTCAACGTACGTTAATATATGCTGCCATGGCACGAATTCACAAATCTCACTGCCAATAATCGGAGTGCGCCCCAATCCACCGCCAACCAACACGCGAAAACCTATTTCACCCTGTGCATTTTTAGTCACCGATAAACCAATATCATGCGCATAAATGGCGGCACGATCTTCTTTTCCACCGCTAATTGCAATCTTGAATTTGCGCGGCAAATAAGCAAATTCCGGATGAAAAGTACTCCATTGACGCAAAATCTCAGCATAAGGTCGTGGATCAACCACTTCATCTCGTGCAACACCGGCGTATTCATCTGATGTAATATTGCGCACACAATTGCCCGATGTTTGGATGGCATGCATCTCGACAGAAGCCAGATCGGCAAGAATATCCGGCGTATCCTCTAACTTAATCCAATTAAACTGAATATTCTGACGGGTCGTGAAATGTCCATAATTACGGTCATACTTGCGTGCGATATGTGCAAACATGCGCATCTGCTTTGAGGATATCAAACCATAAGGCACCGCAATACGTAACATATAGGCATGAATTTGCATGTACAAGCCATTTTGCAATCGCAGCGGCAAAAATTCTTCTTCTGTCAATTCACCTGACAAACGGCGACGCACCTGATCGCGATACTGTTTGACCCGCTCATCCACAATTTGCTGATCATATTCGTCATATCGATACATTTTTATTTCCTCGCATATATCATTCAAAAATATTCAGTATGGCACGCAAGAATTCAATAACTCTAGGGTTCAGTTGAACTGTATTGTTTGGAGACAGGCAACAATAGTGCGGCCTCCAATGGAAATTTAGCGCCATACTTCATGATGTGATCGACATCATCATCTTCATCGTGCCTTAATGCCATACCTATATAAGCAAATTCACCACTCTCCCCAACCACAATACCAATACGCCCGCCACATCCATTAAACCATGTCACTTGTTTTGGCTTATTTTCAATATTTGTACTCATCAATCAATCCTTGTTTCATAAATGGTAAAGTGTTCATGCCTATCAACGGATCAGCAACTCATCACATAGCCGCTTATCATCCTCACACACAGGACAAGAACAAATTCTTTACTACTGACTGCAATATTTTATTGCATACTTCACACTTAATTTCTCATTCGCAAATAAAAGTCAATTTCATATCTTCACTCGCTCAAACCAAAAAATAAAGCAGCTTTATATTCTACCAAAAAACAATGCCACTATTGCCTGATAACGAGTTATGGCAAGCCAATCACACCTTCATTAAAGATAATTACAAGCGCATCATTGACAAGAAAGCTGAACGCTTATAACAAAATAATGCACTAAAAATAGCGGTATACGCGATGAAATTGATCAGATAATTACCGAAAATAAGCAAAAAGCCTGACAATGCTATGTCATTTTTCCCATTTATTTTAACCTTTTTGACCCGCTGCATCATAGCAACTCGTTTCTATAATTCAAAATAATATTATGTTAGATTTATATAACCATTTTTTATGAACCAAAAACTTTATGAAACTCCAGCAATTGCGTTATTTATGCGAAACCGCTAATCAGAACATGAACTTATCCAAAGCGGCAATGAAACTGCACACGTCTCAGCCTGCCATTAGCAAGCAAATTCAGATGCTCGAAGAGGAATTGGGTATTGATATCTTTTTACGCAATGGCAAGCGTATTGTACAAATTACACCACCTGGGCAATTAATCATACAAACTGCCACTAAAATGCTTCGTGATGCGGATAACTTAAAAAAAATCGCACAAGAATTCACTAATGAAGCGAATGGTACATTGACTATTGCAACAACCCATACTCAGGCACGCTACGCTCTGCCTCCGGTAATTAAACGCTTTACCGCACGTTACCCCAAAGTTAAATTAATTTTACGCCAAGGCAGTCCCATGCAAATTTCAGCATTAGTCACCTCAGGAGAAGCGGACATAGCGATTGCTACTGAAGCTATCGAGCATTTTCATGAACTTATCATGCTGCCATGCTATGAATGGAACCGATGCGTTATCGTACCTCCCAAACATCCCCTGTTAAAACTAAAAAAACTTACTTTAGAAGCGATTAGTCAATATCCGATCATCACTTACGATTATGCATTTACTGGCCGCTCAAAAATCAACCAAGCCTTTTCAGATAGGGGATTGGAACCAAACGTCGTATTAACCGCGATCGACTCCGATGTGATTAAAACTTATGTAGAATTGGGTTTAGGTGTCGGCATACTGGCCAATATGGCTTTCGATGCCAAGCGCGATAAAAATCTCAGATCCATCGATGCCAGTCACCTATTTGAATCCAGCACAACTCGCATCGGTATTAGCCGCAACAACTATATCCGTGGTTATATCTTTGATTTTATAGAAATGTTTGCACCACACCTAAATCATGCAACCATTCAAGCCAAATTGGAAAGCGGCAGATATAACAGTTCGGAAAATGCAAATTGATTCTAATTGAAATTGAAAGTACTATGGCATCGTAATGGTCATTCGCACATTCACTACTGCATTATAAGGCGTAAAAAATGAAAACAATCGTTAGCTTTTTATTGATAGCCATCGTGCTAGTTATCATTGCGCTCGGATCGGGTGCTTACAATATGGCTGCGACAGAAAAGCACTGGGCCGTCACTGAAAAGATTATTGAATGGGTACGCGAAAGTTCCATTGAAGCGCGCTCTAACGACTTGAAAGTACCTGCATTCTTAGATGACGCAGAGATACTTTTGAAAGGTGCCGAGCACTACGATGCCATGTGCACAATTTGCCACCTGGCGCCTGGGTTGGAGCCCACAGAGCTTTCCAAAGGACTATATCCGCAAGCGCCTGTATTCCATCAGCGCGAACCTATCGTCGATCAAACCCAAAAGTTAGAACATGCCAGAGCATACTTCTGGGTGATAAAAAATGGCTTGAAAATGACCGCTATGCCAGCCTGGGGCCTGAGTCATGATGATGACTCTATTTGGGGAATGGCAGCTTTTGTACTTAAAATAAGTCAGATGACGCCTGAACAATATCGGGACTATATCGGCTCAGCCAAGGATCAGGGGCATGATCATAAAGACAGTGATCATGGGCACAGCCATTAATACTGACAGAAAAGTATTAAACCAGCTTCTTTACCTGATCTACGGCTATCAAGATTAATAACCTTGATCACTCAGTTATCGCAAAAAACCTTATCGCCAGTTACCGCAGCACTCATTATCAGATTGGCAGCGGTGCCGACTCAATTTCGTTACGAATTGATCAATATTCAGAACCGCTCGCCAAATTTCTAGCCGCATGGGAGCAGTCCCGTGGGGCGATCATCAGTGCCTACAATCCGTACAGTCAGCAATTAAGCGACGAGGAAAATCTGGCGGCACATGAATCTCTCAGGAATTATTTAAAGCAACATTCTTACTCAATGATTGAAGGCCTAAATATTGATCCCACCGAAAAATGGCCGATTGAAAAAAGTTTTTTTGTACCTAATCTAGACTTCAATACTGCCCGGTTACTGGGGCAGCAATTTAGTCAGAATGCGATCATATGGATGGAAAATGATGCCACCCCTCGTCTGATTGTATTGCGCTAAGAAGTACAAACAGAAACTCTTTGGAGCGGAAAAACCACATTTTAAATTTACCTATCTAAAAATTCAGTATAGCTAGCGGCACAAACCCGATGCTATACTGGGCGCTTTACAACACAGTTTGGGAGACAATTATGAAGAAAACACTCACCTTTCTGACCTTGGCTATCTTCAGTTTTGGGCTACTTGCTTTTGATGCGGAAGCTAAACGCATGGGCGGCGGCAAAAATATCGGCACACAACGTCAATCGGTTAATCAGCAACAAGCTGCACCTAATCCGCAACAAACGCCTTCAAAGGCTCCTGCATCAGCAGCTGCCGGTGGCAGTAAATGGGGGGGGGCATTGGCTGGCCTAGCAGCCGGTGGGTTATTGGCAGCACTCTTTATGGGTGGCGCATTTGAAAATATTAACATGGCAGACATTTTCGTTTTACTGTTACTCGCGGCTGCAGCGTTCTTCATCATCCGCATGCTGCGTAAACCTAAGATCGAACAATCGCCTTCCATGCAATATTCCGGCATGAATACAGGCACACGCGATAACTTCAACACTGCGCCATTTACGCCGGCCGCTGCAACTGCAGCTACAGACAACCCAACAGCCGATCGGCAACCTAATATTCCTGCAGACTTTAAAGTGGAACCTTTTTTACGCAATGCAAAAGCTTCGTTTATGCGTTTACAAGCTGCTCACGATCATGGCGATACCAATGAAATTCGCGATTACACAACACCCGAGATGTTGGCGGAGATTAGCGCACAAATCAATGAACGAAGTGGTGCCCAACAAAAAACCGAAATCATGTTCATCGATGCTAATCTGTTAGAAGTAGAAACAACCGATGATATGGCGATTGCCAGCGTGCGTTTCACCGGTCAATTACGTGATGGCTCTGATGGTGAACCTGAAGCATTTGATGAAATCTGGCATGTGCAGAAAGACTTGAAAGATCCTAATGCAACCTGGTTACTTGCCGGTATTCAGCAGATTTCCTAGTCTTATTCAATTAAACCCAGTCTAATCACTTAAATAATCAGGCGATTAGACTGGGTTAATTCATTTTTTTGATGTATACGAGATTGTCTAAGGTTGCAATGGTTTGGGCTTTTGCGCTTTATGCATCGCTCGTAGCATTGAACAACATTACTGATTACAACTCGAATTTCACGCTTGTCACCCATGTTCTGACGATGGAAACCACTTTTGCCGATAACAAGGGATTATGGCGAGCCATCCAGTCTCCCGTCGTTCACCATATTGTCTATGGTTTTATCATTGCTACTGAAATTATCATTGCGGCGCTATGCTGGCTAGGCGGTTTTCGTTTATGCCGGCACATCAAAAACCCTGCTTCATTCAACCATACCAAAGGATTGGCAATACTCGGATTGACACTTGGTTTTTTGTTGTGGTTTACCGGTTTTATGACCATCGGCGGGGAATGGTTCCTGATGTGGCAATCTGAAGTCGCTAATGCGCAGCAAGCAGCATTTCGTTTGGTTGTAATAATTGGCATCACGCTAATCTATCTGATTCATACGGATGGTGAAAAATAGTCGTAGCGGGATAAAATAACCGCTATTCCACCTTAAGATACGAATGCATTAATCCCAGCTTGCGCAATCTGTGCGTCCTGAAACGAGCGCACGCCGCTCACCCCGATCGCGCCCACAAATTGGTTATTGATAATAATTGGCAAACCGCCTTCGATAGGGATTGCACCGGGTAAATTCAAATAGCGCAGATGACCTTCGGCAATATTTTCTTCCCACACTTTGGTCGGACGGCGAAAAGCAATCGCAGCTTGCGCTTTTTCAATGGCTACCTTGATACTGCCAAACTGCGCATCATCCAGGCGCTGCAGATACAACAAGTGGCCGCCATCATCCACAATTGCGATAACCACCGGCCACCCGTTACCTTTGGCTTCCGCTTCCGCACCGGCAGCTATCGCCTTGGCATCATCCAGCGTCAGCGTTATTTTATTAATTGTCACAGTCACTCCCGAAGAAAAATATATCCAATCATCCCGCAAATCGCTGATTCGTAGCAGTGCTATCCGGCTTAAATCCCGGCGCCGCCTTCAAACATTTCATGGCGCATCTGCGCTTGTGAAATATTGCTGCCCGGCGGCACGCTGCGCGTCAACCAAACGTTACCGCCGATCGTCGAGCCTCTTCCGATGGTAATGCGCCCCAAAATCGTCGCGCCGGCATAAATCACCACATCGTCTTCTACGATAGGATGACGCAGATTGCCTTTCACCAAAGTACCGTTTTCATCCACCGGAAAACGTTTTGCACCCAATGTCACAGCCTGGTACAACCGCACGTTCTGCCCGATAATGGCAGTTTCCCCAATTACCACGCCGGTGCCATGATCGATAAAGAAACTGCCGCCGATTTGCGCACCCGGATGAATCTCCACACCGGTTTGCGAATGCGCAATTTCGGAAATCATACGCGCGATCAGCGGCGCGCCCAGTTTATGCAAAACATGCGCCAAGCGGTAATGGATAATTGCCTTGACACCCGGGTAGCAAACCAGCACTTCATCTACATTGCGCGCAGCCGGATCGCCTTCATACGCCGCTTTAATGTCGCTCTCGAGCAATTTGCGGATTTCCGGCAACTGCTTGGCGAAGGCCTGCGTAATCGCCAACGACCGCGAGCGGTCTTCGCAACTCAGTACTTCCAGACCCGAGTTATAATGCAATTCATGTTGAATTTGCACTATCAACTCGCGCAATGTCATGTTCAACGTATGCCCTACGTAATGATCGATACCTTCGTCGGCCAGTTCCGATGAACCTAACCGGTTCGGAAAAAGAGCCGCGCTGATGCCTTCAATAACACTCGTCAAAATTGTGCGGGTTGGCAATCTGGGCGGATTGTCATGACGGTTGCGGCGTTCCAGGGATGCCAAACGTAGTGCGCGCAACTCGGCAACAATGCTATCTACTTCCAAATGCGTGGTACGCAGCGAAATATCGCGTGTTCTCTTATTATTCACAATGTCATCAAACCTTGTTCATCAAACATGCCTTCAAACAGGGCGGTACTCAAATAGCGTTCAGCGGAATCGGGCAAAATGACCACAACGGTTTTTCCGGCATTGTGCGGAAGTTTGGCTTGGCGAACTGCTGCGGCCACCGCAGCACCACAGGAAATACCGGCCAAAATGCCTTCTTCCCGCGCCAGCCGCCGTGCATAAAGAATCGCTTCCTCATTGCTGACTTGCTCGACTTCATCGACTAATGAAAGATCCAGGTTATCCGGTATAAAACCCGCGCCAATACCCTGAATTTTATGCGGCCCGGGCGCCAA
Source organism: uncultured Nitrosomonas sp. (assembly GCA_902826055.1). GTDB lineage: Bacteria > Pseudomonadota > Gammaproteobacteria > Burkholderiales > Nitrosomonadaceae > Nitrosomonas. The sequence goes on from CADEDJ010000015.1 coordinate 26,633, forward strand.
TGACACGCCGGCGCGCTTTTGTGATATGACCGGACTGGCGGTGGGTTCAACCGCTACCGAGGTAATGGCTTTGCCTTTAGCTTGCTTGATATAGCGGGATACGCCGGTAATCGTGCCACCCGTTCCCACACCGGCAACAAAAATATCGATTGCGCCGTCGGTATCGTTCCATATCTCCGGACCCGTGGTCTTTTCATGAATTTGCGGATTGGCTTGATTTTTGAATTGTTGCAATAGCACATAGCGGCCCGGATCGGAAGCAACGATCTCATCCGCCTTGACCAAAGCGCCATTCATGCCGCGTACACCCTCGGTCAACTCCAGCTTGGCACCCAACGCAAGCAGCAACTTACGCCGCTCCACACTCATTGTTTCCGGCATCGTCAAAGTCAACGGAATACCCCGTGCTGCCGCCACAAATGCTAATGCAATACCGGTATTGCCACTGGTCGGCTCGACAATTTCCTTACCCGCTCCCAGCAAACCTTTACGCTCGGCATCATCGATCATCGCCACGCCAATACGGCATTTCACCGAATTCGCTGGATTACGTCCCTCAATTTTTGCCAGCACCAATGCCGACGCACCATCTGTCACACGATTCAAACGCACCAACGGCGTGCGCCCTACAGACAACGAATTATCTTCAAACCAATTTGCCATGAATATCCCTTTA
>CADEDJ010000015.1:27408-38942 GCA_902826055.1 uncultured Nitrosomonas sp.
GCGCCCTACAGACAACGAATTATCTTCAAACCAATTTGCCATGAATATCCCTTTAGTCAGCACCCCAAGCGTAAAAAATTAAAAAATTACGCTGGAAACATAAAGAGTTGACTATAGCGCATTCATTCTCGTGCGAGAAGTGCACAGTCGCATATTGATTGCGCCAAATTTTCAGTGACCTGCTAAGCCACCCATTTCTTGCCGTAACTGGCATAATCCAGCATCAAATAAAACACGTTGTCGCATTTCTCGCGAAACAGCACACGGTCATAACTCTCTGGCAAATTGTTATCCAGCACTTGCTCGACTGCCGATCGCACCGTTCTTTGCGTTTGCGTATCCTTGTACCAGTCCTGCACCAATACTCTGGGGTGTTCTTGCAGTAGGCGATGCAATAACGATTTCGCAGCCAATTTTACTTTTTGCGTTTCGTCCTGCGTCATCGTGTCCTTTTTCAGCAAATCGAACAATTCCAGTTCGTCTTCATTCAATCCCTCGCGGATATGGCGCTCGTCTTCCGCGCGCAAATCTTCCGTGAATTTCATCAGATCTTCATAGTAATTCTCGGTCGATGAACCGCCAGCGTTGTAGGTATCGATAATTTGCTGCAAGCGCTGGGCAAAATCCGTACGCGTCGCATTTTGTTGCAACATCAATTCCAATTTATGTTGCAAAAAGGCGCGCAGATCGGCGATCTCGATATGTTTGTACGGTGCCTGCTTGAATTCCTTGCGCAATTTGTCGACATTGATTTTGCTCAAATCCCAGGTCTTGCCCTTTTGAATAATCTGATATTCCGCGTCTTTCTGTTGTGCTTTAAGCATTTCCGCACTATCTACCACCACGCTTTCATCCAGCAACTCAGCAATTCTCAGGCTGATCGCGTCGATGTCCTTCTGTTCGATGAGGCTATCGATTACGCCGCGCAAATACTGAAATGCCGCCACCTCGCGCACAATGTCATGTTTGCTGCGCCCCACGATTTCCGGCTTGCACGCCTCGTACAGCGACGAGATGGTATTTTCGTACACATTGAACGCCTTGCGCCATTCATCGTTCGCCAGCAACGTATCAGCAAAACGATTGAAACGGCCGGCATGCTTGAATACATCGTCGCCGGTCAATACGTCGCGCAATGCAACCCCTTTTTCCTGGCAGAACGACAAGCCCTGCGCGATGGCGTCGTCCAACAAGCGGAACAATTCGGATTTTTCTTTCACCGGCGGATCAATCTCATCGCTTCCCTGTGCGTAATCATTCAACGCCTGCTTCATGTTGCGAAATACATTGTAGTAATCCACGATTTCGCCGTTGCGTTTTTCGTTTTCATTAATTTTCCAAGAAGTCACGCGGTTGGCGCGGGCGATGGTCTGCATCAGCGTATGGCCTTGCATCGGTTTGTCGAGATATAGCGTTGAAAGCGTCGGTGCATCAAAACCGGTCAGCCACATGGCGCAAACAAATACCAATTGCAGCGGATGCGCCGGGTCTTTGTAGTTGTATTCAATATCGTGCCCATGTTCATCCAGCCTGTCCATGCGTTCGCGATGCGGCTTGATGGTCAAGCCCTGCGCGGCGAATTTTTCTTCCTCGCCCGCGTCTGAGCTAATCACCACCGCCATTTCAACAGCGCGCATGAATTCAACGCACTGCTCCAGACGCCGCTTCTCAATTTCGCTGGCGGTTTTGCTGATAGTCCCTTTCAGGGCTCTTATCTCTTCCTTCCACAGCCGCTGCACCTTGTCGTACATCTTCACGGCGGTAAATTTATCCACCGACACCACCAGCCCTTTGCCGAGATAACCGCGCCGGGGGAAGTGATAAACGATGTCTCGCGCGATTTTTTCCAGCCGGTCGTCGCGTTTGATGACCTCGATCTCTTTGGCAAAGCGCTGTTCCAGCTTGGCCTGTTGCGCTTCGTCCAGATTTTCGTCTTCCAGAATTTGGTAAAACTCCTCGCTCAATCCCTCGTTCTGGATCAGCACCTCCGGCACCCGCTTCTGGTAAAACAGCGGCACCGTCGCACCGTCGTCCATCGACTGCTGAAAGTTGTATTCCGATACATAATCGCCAAACCACGCATTGGTCTTGCGTTCGCGCCCGAGCAGCGGCGTGCCGGTGAATGCCAGATATTGCGCTCCGGGCAATCCTTTGCGCATGTTTTCCGCCAGCGACTTGTATTGCGTGCGGTGCGCCTCGTCGACGATCACGATGATATCGCTGCGCGCTGATAGTTCGGGATATTCCCGGCCTTTGTCCCAGCGGAATTTCTGGATCAGCGTGAAAACGATGCGTTTGTTCTGCCCAAGGAATTTGCGCATTTCCTCGCTGTTCTTCGGCTGCGCCGCCTCGGCCTCGCTCACCGTGCGGGTGTTGAGGAAATTACGGTAAATCTGCCCGTCCAGATCGTCGCGGTCGGTCACCACGACGAAAGTGAAATTGCCGGTCTGTTTGCGAAAAATTTTGCGCGCATAAAAAATCATCGAAAAACTCTTGCCCGAACCCTGCGTATGCCAGAACACCCCGAGCTTGCCCGCCAATTCCTCGCGTTTGAGAAAGACGTCATAGGCCCGATTCACGCCGATAAACTGGTGGTTCTGCGCGATGATTTTCTGCGTGTCCTTGTAATAGAGGACGAAATTCTCCACGTAATCGAGCAGCCGCTGCCGGGGCAGCAAGCCCTCGATGACGCCTTCCAGGCTGGCGCCTTGCGCGCGGATTGCCGCGCGGTCGATTTTTTGCTTCTCATCATCGGCGCGCAGCCAGTTGAAATAATGCTCCCACTGCGCCGTGATGCTGCCGACCTTGGTTTCGACGGCGTTGGACAGCACGCAAAACGCATTGGTCAGGAAAAGCTGCGGAATCTCCGCCTTGTAATTCGTCAGATTGTCGTCATAAGCGTTGCGCAGCCTGACATTCGAGTTTTTCAGCTCGATGAACACCAGCGGAATACCGTTCACGTACAACAACACATCCGGACGGCGGAAACCGCGCTCACCCTTGATCCACAGTTGCGTCACGGCCAAAAAGCGGTTATTGCCCGGCACGTTGAAATCCAGCAAGCGCACACGCTCCTGCTGAGACTGTCCCTGCGCATTGTCGAACGTCACCGCAATGCCGTCGCGCAACAGGCCGTAGATTTCCTGGTTTGCTGCAATCAGCGTCATCGCTTGCCGTCGCTCGCACAGTTTTTCCAAGGCGCTTTCGATGGCTGCTCGCGGAATATCCGGGTTCAGACGGAGCGCGGCTTCGCGCAGCCGGTCAATCAGAATCACATCGCGTTTGCTGGCGCGATTGGAACCGTCGTTCAAATCCTCCGCGCTTTCCGTGTAGCAATCGAGCACGTCGAAGCCGTGCAGATGCTGAAGCTTCTGTACCAGCGCTTGTTCGATCTGATCTTCGGAAATAAAGTTAGGCATTCAGTTTTTTTATCCGGATTTATTTTGCTTTAACTTGCTCGTTGTCTAAGTTAAGGGAAATCCATTTCCCTTAACTTAGGTGTTAAATAAGTTAAGGGAAATGGATTTTCCTTAACTAACGAACAACGTTAGGTAACGATCAAATGCATACACTCTTCCCTTTTGCTGCCCGGTAATTTCCTGCAACAGCCCTAATTGTTCGAAATCCCGGATCAAGGCATTCGCTGTTGGCGGACTCACGGACAGATTTCGTTCAATGTCAGCCGCTGTCACAATGGGCTTGCGATACAATAAATTCAACAACTGCCGCGCATTGGCAGCGCGTTTGCCCAATGTCAGCACAGCGAGTTCCACCTCGGTGCGCAGCGCCAATACCTGCCGGAATACGTCGCGTCCCTTGGTGGCGGTTTCCGCCACGCCTTGCAGAAAGAAACGCACCCAGTGAATCAGGTTGTTCGATACCCGCACACCCATCAGCGCATCATAATAGCTCGCCCGGTTGCGCTCGAAAAAATCCGATAGATACAACGAAGGTTTCTCCAGCAAGCCGTGGCTAACCAGATACAAAGGGATCAACAAACGGCCAATACGGCCATTGCCATCCAGAAACGGATGGATGGTTTCAAACTGATAATGGCTGATCGCCACGCGGATCAAGTGCGGTACCACAATTTCCTCATTGTGCCAGAACGCTTCCAGATCGCTCATCAAATCCGGCACGCCATCCGGATGGGAAGGAATAAACGCGGCATCCGCCAGGCTGGAGCCGCCGATCCAGTTCTGACTGATGCGAAACTCGCCCGGCAGCTTATGCTCGCCGCGCACCCCGCGCATCAGGATTTCATGCGTTTGTTTCAGCAGCCGGTTCGACAGCGGCAGACGTTTTAATTCAGCAACCGCGCTATTCACCGCATCAATGTAATTGCGCACCTCGCGCCAGTCATTGCGCTTTTCCGGTTGAATCTGATCTTCCGACATCAGCGCCTCGTCGATACCGGTCTGCGTGCCCTCGATACGGCTGGAAGTCTGTGCCTCCTTCACCACGTGCATTTCAATGAACAAGTCGATGTCCGGCACGATCAAAGAAAAAGCGTTCAATTCCCCGAGCGCCCGGTTGGCCGCCTCCAGCAGGGTATTGATGGTCGCATCTTCCCACACCCATTCATGATTTACCGGTACCGGTTCAAAGCTCTTGTACTGATAACGCTGCCGCCAAGTACCGGCTTTAAATGTTTCAAATTTCATGGGTGATCCTCCATGCCGGGTGGGAATTGGATATCGAGATGCTCGACGGACAGTTTGCCGGAGATGAGGCGGGGGAGAAGTAAATCACGGCTTGATTTCAGACACTCAGTTGCTTGCATAAGCATCATGATTTGTTCATCCATTTTGGCACTCAAAGTGTCGAATTTCTCAACAAGATTTGGTTCCGGTTCGAAAATGGGAAACTTCGCCAATTCATCCTTGCCAACCGAATTGAAGATTGAACCATTGCCAATAATATCTTCATCCTTAAAGGCCGCTTTGAGCAGATAATACATGTAGGAGTTATGCTCTTTCTTGTGTCTGACAGCAGCGAGGCCACGCCCGATAATCATTTCCCGATCTGCAATATTCAAACGCCCCACCGGAGCGCGCACACTAAAAAGAATGTCGCCCTTCTGGGCTCGCCGGCCATCTTCACTGCAATAGGTGACAGTACGAGGAAACCGATCACCGTAAGTGCCAACCCCCTGATGGAAAGGCAGGCCGTCGCCAACTTCGTTGTAGAACTCCGAGCTTGGGCTTTGGCCCATTGTGAATTTAGCAACATTTCCTAAACACGATGATCGCCATCCTTCCGGCACGGCTTTAATGAACCTTACCTTCTCGTGACCGGGAAAGCGCATGCGCACAAACCATTCGCGATAGATTTCCTCGGCCATCTTTTCCAGCAGCGTGATGCGTCGCTGGTTGTTTTCGATCAGCTCGTCATAGGCGGAGAGAATAGCAGCGATTTTCTTTTGTACCACTTGGTCTCTTGGATAAAAAACCGGAACACGTTCAAGAATGCCAGTGTTGAGATTTGGCATTGTTGCACCAATTGCTTGTCCTTCAATCCATCCGATGACCGCTGAAGTGGAAAGGTAACGATGGAGGAATTCATAGGTCAATGGGCCGGCTCCGAGAGAAATTTTCAAGCAACCTGTTCCACACAACCAACCAGCATTTTCGTCTTTTACGAGCGCTTGGCGTCCAATATCCCCGCGCCGTCCGTAAACGATGTCGCCTTTGTTTAGTTTATGACGTTTCAACCGCTCGACGTGATTTTCTGATACTCGAACAATACGCGTCGTGCTGACTTTTCCATCCATTATGTCGGCAGGCATTACGACAGGTATGCCTTCCATGGAATAATCAGATTCGTGTAGCTGAGAACCGAACGGGCCCGTCTGAATCCGACCACCGCCTTCCCGGCAAATATCTCCCAAGGTTTCACAAGTCCACACCATTAAACGTCACCCGAGATTTGCTGAATGTTATGGGTAATTACCTTCTCCAGCTCTCGCGCTGCACTATTCAGACTGGACAATTCATCATTCATCGCCAGCAACTCCGCAATAAACTCCTCCTCGCTTTTGCCATCCTCCTCAATCACCACGTCGACATACCGCCCCGGATTCAGCGAATAATCCTGTTTTTTGATGTTCAGTTTGTACAGGCCGGTGACGATTCGGTATCCTGACATTAAACACACTATGGGCCATTTGTTTGCAAGGCTCATTGCTCCGCCCCCATTTCACCCCATCCGCTTAATCGCTCCGCAATCTCATCCTCGCTTGGCAGCAGCTTGTGATAGCTGTCCGGCAAATGCGGGGTCAGGCTGTAGGTGGCAACACCGATAGGTTGGGTTGAGGTTTTCAACGCGTATTCAACAACAGTCTTTTTCTTGCTCTTGCAGATAATGATACCGATGGCATCATTCTCGCCAGGCAATTTGATCTGTTCGTTGAGCGCGGTCAGATAAAACTCCATCTTGCCTTTGTGTTCCGGCTGGAATTCACCAATCTTAAGTTCGATGGCAATCAAGCTTTTCAAACTACGATGATAAAGCAGCAGATCGATGAAATAATCATTGCCCTCAACGGTCAGCCGATATTGATTGCCGACAAAGGTAAACTGCGCGCCCATTTCAGTAAGGAAGCGCTGGATGTTGCTTACCAGAGCCTGCTCCAGTTGGCGTTCTTCATGTTCTTCGGCCAACTCCAAAAATTCGAACGTATAATGATCCTTGACCGCAAGCTTTGCCTCCTTGGCCATCGGCACAGGCAGAGTGGCATCGAAGTTGGTTTGGTTCAGCAGATATTTTTCGTAGGTTTTATTGTCTATCTGATGATCCAGAACACGCTTGCTCCAACCGAAACGAGCCGTGGAGCGGAGATAAAATTCACGCGCCAACGGAGATTTGCAGCGGCTCATGATGATGAGATGTTTACTCCAACTGACTTCTCCAACCAGCGGTTGGAGATTTTTCTCGTTCTGATATTCGCGATAAAACTGGCGCATGTACCAGAGGTTTTGCACAGAAAATCCGCTACGTTCGCCAAACTCCGCCTTGAGGTCAATGGAAAGCCGCTCAACGACTGATTTTCCCCATCCTTGCTGTTCCCGTTGGTCGGCAATCATTTTGCCTATATCCCAGTAAAGCGCAATCAACTCTTTGTTAACAGCTCTGAGCGCGGCGTATTGCGCGGTGAAGATACGCTGTTTTAGTCCGGTCAGTAGCTGGCCATAGTTTAGAAAGTGAGCTGGTTCCATCGGGTAATTACTCCTCTCCGGCGATTTGCACGATGTTATGTGCAATTACCGCCTCCAATCCTCGTGCAGCATTATTCAAGCCGGACAACTCTTCATTCATCGCCAGCAGCTCCGCAATAAACTCTTCCTCTGTTTTCCCATCCTCCTCGATCACCACGCCGACATAGCGCCCCGGATTCAGCGAGTAATCCTGTTCTTTGATTTCCTCGGGCGTGGCGAGTTTGCACAAGCCGGTGACGTCTTCGTATTGCGCGTTGGGAAAGCGTTCCTGCAGCCAGTGAATATGCTGAAAGTAGATTTCCGCGTTTTTCACATCCTGGTGCAGTTCCTCCAGCGCGGATTTGAGCGCTTTGGTTCTGCGGTCGGCTGAGGCGCGCTTGCCTTCCTGTTGCGCTTGTTCGGTTTGTTGTTTTTCATGCTGGCGCACGGTTTTGTCGAGGCGCTTCAAATCTTCGTGCAGTGCGGCAAAGAAAGGATCGAAGGCATTGCGCAATTGGTGTTGCGCTTGGTTTTTCTTATCGATTTCTGCCGCGGTCGCGTGTTGTTCACGGTATTGCGCGTAATGGGCCTGTAGCTTTTCCAATTCCTTCCAATGCTGTAACAGTTCTTCCACCGCTTGTTTGCCGCCTGCGTTGTCCAGCACGGCGAGCAGTTGCGCGCAGACCGGTTCGATCTTTTCGTTGTTTTCGATCAGCCGCTCCATACCGGCAGCAAAATAGCGCTCGATGAGCCGGATGAATTTTTCGCGCCGGCCTTTGTTCAGGTGGCTGATGATGGCGATATTCCGGATGTGTTCTTCGGAAAATTCGCGGTGAGCGCGGTCGATCTGGGTGAAAATGTTGCGCGCGTCGATGAACAGAATCCTGTCGTCGCTCTTGGCTTTGTCGAAAAACCACAGCGTCGCCGGCAAGGTGACGGTGTAGAACATGTTCGACGGCAGCGTCAGCATGGCGTAAATCAGGTTTTGCCCGATCAACGTTTTGCGGATGTCGGCTTCGGAGTGGCGCGCATCCGAGGCGGAATTCGCCATGACCAATGCGGCACGGCCTTGTGGTTTGAGTGAAGTGGCAAACAGGCTGATCCACAGGTAGTTGCCGTTGGGTACGGTTTCCTTGCCTTCGTCGGCTTTTTTCACTTTCGATTTGTTGCGTGGAATGCCATAGGTGTTGAAACGCCCATCCTTTTCTACGCTGGAAAGGCTCACGTCGTCGACGTTGAACGGCGGATTGGCGAGCACGTAATCGAATGCGCCGAAGCTGTCATACGGATCTTCGTAATAGGTGTTGGCTTGTTTGATTTCGCCGCGCAGGCCGTTGACCGCGAGGTTCATCTTGGCGAGCTTGACGGTGTCCTGGGTTTTTTCCTGGCCGCAGACATACACGCCGCTGTCCGCGCCTTTCAATTCCTCGCGATGCGCTTCGATGAACTGGGCGGATTGCACGAACATACCGCCGGAACCGCAGGCGGGATCGAACACCTTGCCGCCGTGCGGCTCGATGATCTCGACCATCAGCCGCACCACGGAACGCGGCGTGAAGAACTCGCCGCCTTTCTGCCCTTCGCTGCGCGCGAATTCGGACAGGAAGTATTCGTAAATCTGCCCGAACAGGTCGCCGGTGGCGTTGGCGGGAATATCCGCGAACGTTCTCAGCAATTGTTGCGGGATGGTTTTGTCGGTGCGCGTCAGTGCCGCGTATTCGTCTTTCGGCAACACGCCTTCGAGTTCCGGCTTGTATTCCTCGATCGCTTTCATCGCTTCCTTGAGCGCCTTGGCGATATCCTTTTCCTCCGGCAGATTCAGCAGATAATCGTAGCGGGCGTGATCCGGCAGATAAAAACCGCACTGCTCAATGGCGATTTCAGACACCGGTTTCTCGCGCCGCGTGCCTTGTAATTGCTGATATTCTGCGAGAATGGCTTTCTCGTGGCGGCGGTAATTGTTATCGGCAAATTTGAGGAAGATCAGCCCCAGCACCGGTGTCGCATATTCGCTCGACTTCAGGTCGGAATTCGCGCGCAGTTTATCGGCGGCGCTCCACAGATCGGCTTCGAGTTTTTTCAGTTGCGCTTTGTTCATGTATCCGGCTGGTTATTGTTATTGCTTTATAATGAATCGGACATAATAAACCATAAAATCGAGGGATGATCAGGAGTCTCTGAATAACTGTCATTTCGAGCGCAGCGAGAAATCAGTTACATCGATTAGCAAAAATTCCTCACTACGTTCGGAATGACACATGTGAATATTCTAAGTTTTCTTAACCTTCTTTATGACATAATTTGATTTCATTGCTTGATGCTTTCAATCCTAGAAAAATTACCCTCATGTCATGGCATTTAATCAATTGGCACCGCAATCAGATCCTCCAGCAGGAAGGAGCCTCCGACGCAATCTGGCAAAAGCTGATCAATCTGCGCTGCTTGAAGGGGCTCACGGTGGAAGAATTCTCGCGTTTGCGTGAACTGGCGGCGGCGTTTTTGCAAGACAAGAAAATCTATGGCGCGCACGATTTGCAAATCAGCGACGAAATGCGCATTTCAATCGCGTTGCAGGCTTGCATTCTGATTCTCAATCTTGATTTGGATTACTACCGCAACTGGGTGGAGATTATCGTTTATCCCGGTGAATTTATTCTGGATTACGATTATGCGGATGAATACGGCGTTGTGCATCACGTGCGCCGCGTCGCCTCCGGCGAGGCTTGGTTTGCCGGGCCTGTGATTCTTTCCTGGCACGATGCGGATACGGTCAACCGCCCCGGTTATAATGTCGTGATTCACGAATTTGCGCATAAGATCGACATGCTGCATGAAGGCCCCAACGGTTGTCCGGAGTTGCATGCCAACATGAGCGCCTATACGTGGCATGAAGTATTCAGCCAAGCCTATGAAAAATTTTGCCGTCAGGTCGCAAAACGGCAAGAAACCATCCTCGATCCGTACGCGGCGGAGAGCCCGGCCGAGTTTTTCGCGGTGGTCAGCGAAATGTTTTTTGAACTGCCGCTGATCGTGCACCAGCATTTCCCGTCTGTTTACGAGCAATTGGCCCTGTTTTACCGCCAGGATCCGGCGCAGCGGTGGCGCTAATTCCTTCATTCTAAGCTGTTCTTCATAGCCAAGCTTCTGCAAGACTCATGATAATTAGACTGTAATCGCACCGTTAATCGCGGTCTCGATCTGCGAGATTGCGTGCTATTAATTACCGAGTTGATTTCTAAAGTGGAACGTAACCGGTGAGCACTAAAACTCCTCTCATGGCATGGCTGGCTTATCCTACAGTGATGATTCTGGCTATTAGCCTGCATTTGCAATTGCTCAACCTGGCATGGGCCATACACTGGGCGGCTTATGTCCCAGTCATGCTGGGCGCACTGGCGGTTACCGTGCTCGAACACAAATTTCCGCATCAAACGCAATGGCAGCCGGATCGTTATGATTGGGGTAACGATTGGGTATTTATGCTGCTGGTGCAAGTATTATTACCTAGATTTTTATCATTTTTTATTGCTGCCGCACTGCTGGCGGCGTTACAGCAATACGATTGGGTGCTTGAAGGTTTTTGGCCGCATCAATGGCCGATTGCCGCGCAAGCTGTGTTGATGCTGCTGACAGCCGATTTGTCACGATACTGGCTGCATCGCGCGGCACATGAGTGGCCGCCATTATGGCGGCTGCATGCGGTACACCATTCCCCGAAAAAACTCTACTGGTTGAACGTCGGCAGATTCCATCCACTGGATAAATCGTTGCAATATTTATTGGATGCCTTGCCGTTTATCGTGCTCGGCGTATCCGAAGAAGTGCTGGCATTGTATTTTGTGTTTTATGCCATCAACGGTTTTTTTCAGCACTGCAACATCGAACTGCGCCTTGGCGTTCTCAATTACTTCATCAGCGGCCCGGAGCTACACCGCTGGCACCATTCCAGAATCATTGCGGAATCCAATAACAATTATGGCAACAACCTGATTATCTGGGATATCATTTTTGGCACGCGTTTTCTGCCTGATGGCAGGCAAGTTGAAGCGCTCGGTCTGATTAACCGCAGCTATCCGGCCAGTTTTTGGACACAGATGAAAACACCGTTCATCAAGGGTCTTGATAAGGGCTAGCGATGCCAAACCGTTTTTTTTCTCACATCATGCTGCACGCCAGAATGTTCTGGATCAAGCTGGCGATTTGGCAACCGCTAATGCGCCAGACCTTTTCCCCGCAACGTACCCAGGAAAAACTGTTGCTGCGCATTCTGGACAAAAATAAACACACGGAATTCGGCCAACTGCACGGCTTCGCTGCAATCAAAGACTACCGGGAATT
>CADEDJ010000015.1:39042-40662 GCA_902826055.1 uncultured Nitrosomonas sp.
ACACGGAATTCGGCCAACTGCACGGCTTCGCTGCAATCAAAGACTACCGGGAATTTCAACGAGCCGTACCGGTTCACACGTATGAAGAGTTGCGCGGCGCTATCGAGCGCCAGGAAATAAGCCAGAAACCATGCTTGAATGCCGAACAACCGGCGATGTACGCACAAACCAGCGGCACCACAGGAAATCCCAAATTTATACCGATCCTGCCGCAAACCATCGTGCAATACCGACGCAGCCAGTTCTGCGTGGCTTACGCCATCCATGCGGCCATTCCTCAAGCTTATGCCGGCAAGGTGCTGGCTATTGTCAGCCCAGCGGTTGAAGGGCATATGGCCTCGGGAACGCCGTATGGCAGCATGTCCGGCTTGATCCAGCAAAGCATGCCGGATTTTGTAGCAGCCAATTATGTACTACCATCCACCCTGTTTGACATCAGCGACTATGAACTCAAGTATCATCTCATCACGGTTTTTGCCTTGGCGGAAAAGCATATCACGCTGATCGCCACCGCCAATCCGTCAACTTTGCTGAAAATTTCAGCCATCATCAACAGCCGATTGGAAGCGTTGATTGCCGAGATTGCGGCAGGCAATACTTATGGATTACGCGCCAATCCGCAACGCGCCGCCGAATTGGAAAGTCTGGTCAGAGAAAAACCATTTCTCACATTTGCAAATATTTGGCCAAACCTGCATGCCGTTTCAACCTGGACAAGCGGAAATTGTTCACTACTTTTGCCGGCACTTCGCAAGCAGCTCAGAAAAACCACCCGTATCGTTGAAATGGGTTATCTGAGTAGCGAATTCCGCGGCACAATCACTGTGGATGCACTTGAAAATAAAGGCATGCCGACCATCCATGAAAATTTCTTTGAATTCGTGGAGCGCGATCGCTGGGAAGACCGTTCGGGAGAATTTCTAACCATTGCCTCGCTGCAATCAGGCAAGCAATATTATGTATTTGTTACCACCCAGACCGGACTTTACCGTTACTTTATCAACGATATTATCGAAGTGGATGGCTGTATCAACCGCACACCGTGTATTCGCTTCGTGCAGAAAGGCAAAGGCGTGATCAATTTAACCGGTGAAAAACTCTATGAGAGCCAGGTCATCGAAGCAATCCGGCGCATGAAACAGGAACTGAATGTAAATATTGAGTTTTTCATGATGCTGGGCAATCCCGAATCGCTGCAATACCACTTATACCTTGCTACCGATCCGGTCGCACACGTTACGGCTACATTTGAAAAGCACTTATGCGCATTGAATATCGAATTTGCCGCCAAGCGGCAAAGCGGGCGCTTGCAAGAAACAACCGTATACTTTGTTTCTCCTATGGTTGCGGAAGCCTACAAAAAGCATTGCATCACACGAGGACAACGCGAAGGGCAGTTCAAACTGATGAAATTACAAACCGTACAAGATTGCACTTTCGATTTTTCACCTTACCGGGTTCGCGCGCATGCAGCTTGAACATATTCAAATGGACTATCTGCAAATTCCATTCAAGCAATCATTCAGCCACGCCGCCGCAACGCGGCAATCCACCGAAACCGTAATCGTCACAGCGGTTTCCAGGAATGGCTCAATCGCTTACGGAGAAGGTTGTCCAAGG
>CADEDJ010000015.1:40762-53069 GCA_902826055.1 uncultured Nitrosomonas sp.
TGCGGCAGCTTCCAGTACAGCGCGGTTTTAGGTACCGATAGCATGACCGCTTACACAACGCAATTGCAGCACTATCTGCATAGTGGTTTTACCGATTTTAAAGTGAAAGTCTGTGGCGATTTTGCGCAGGATCGCAACAAAATCGCTCTCTTACGCGATCACACCAAGCCATTGACCGTGCGCCTGGATGCCAACAATCTTTGGAGTGACGCACAACAAGCCAGCGCATACATTCAAAACCTGAATTATCCATTCCGCGCCATCGAAGAACCGTTGACAGTAAACGATCACGCCGGTTGCCGCAACATTCATAACGCACTGCAAATACCCATCATTCTCGATGAAAGCTTTTTGCATCACGCGCAGTTTGATCATTTGATCGAAGATCCGCAAACCTGGATCATCAATCTGCGCGTATCCAAAATGGGCGGCCTATTGCGCAGCCTGGCTATCGCCGAAACCGCAAGAGAACTTTCCATCCCTTTGATTATCGGTGCACAAGTTGGTGAAACCAGCATTCTGACGCGCGCCGCACTGACGATTGCCAATGCCTGCCGTGATCGCATCATCGCCCAGGAAGGCGCCTTCGGTACCTATTTGCTTCAGCACGACATTACCGATCAACCGATCATGTTTGGCAGGGAGGGAAAATTGGATGCTTCCGGTTTTCACGGCAAGGGCGGTTTTGCTATCGATTATCAAAGGCTATAGCAAAGCTATCGACTATAACCAGAAAGCTGTAATGACTGGATCCAAACTGACTGCATAATCCGGCGGCAAAATTGTCTGTCCGTCCTCAGGCGGTTCAAAGCCGGCCATCGCAGTCACCAGGTTTTCGACATTGCTATCATGCAACATCAAACCATCGTCAGTTATAAACTGCTCGATATGATATGCCGAACCGAGATACCAATCCTTGAAGACCAGCCTATCATTGGTGCCAATCACGCTGACCTGAAGATTGTTGCCGGCATGCTTGAACCAGAGTTGGCCAGGCTCTATGGTTGGTAAAAAAACCACGCGATCGATCACTTTAGCGGAAGCGTCATTTTCAATGACAATATCCCTGCCGTAACCTCGCCCAAATAGATAGGTATCATTTCCAGACCCACCTTCGAGTGTGTCTCTGCCGATTCCGCCATCCAGAGTATCGTCACCGCTTTCGCCATACAAGGTATCGGCACCGCCTGCACCGGAAAGCATATCGTCTCCAGAGCGGCCCCATAAAATATTGGCCGATTTATTTCCAGTGATTGCATTGGCCGCCGGGTTACCGATGCCCGTATCGGCTACCGTACCGGATAGGACGAGATTCTCTACGTACTCGCCAAGTGTAAAAACAACCGATGCAATCACCGTATCATAACCGCCGTTTAAATCCTCATTCACGATATCCGCAGCTCTATTGACGATAAAGGTGTCATTTCCGGCACCACCGGTTATGACGTCGATTCCTTTACCGCCATTAAGCCGGTCATCACCGGCAAAACCGTATAACGTATCATTGCCTGCGAATCCGTTTAATACATCATTTCCACTTGCACCCGACAGAATATCGGAACCTAATGTACCGTTCAATGCAAGGTTTTGGGCGGCAATCACTATAGTGAAGGTATCCGATATCGTTAACGCATCGGGATCTGCTGCGGTTATGCGGACATCGATTGAACCGGGTGTATCGGGAATGCCGCTCAGAGTGCGCATAGAAGGGTCAAAACTGAGCCATGACGGTAGAGAATTGCCATTGACCAATGTTGCGCTGTAGGTGAGTGCATCGCCATCGGGGTCATCAAATGCGCCCATATCTAGAGAATAGCTAAAAGGGATACCTTCAAGTGCGGATTGATCCGGGATGGCTAACAGCAATTCGGGCGCGTGGTTGTCACTTGCCAGCTTGGCTTTTATCGCGGCGAGATCCCAGACGGCATCGTCTTCATTGAATTGGATCTGTTGCACAGCGAATGGTGTGGCTCCATCATTCTCCAGATAATTCAAGATAGTTAATATGTCACCGGTACTACCGATAGTTAACGTCAGATGATTGCCGGAGCGGCCGATGCGCACCTCATCAGGCGTAATACCAGTGTCAAACAGCACGGTATCGATTTTATCTGGGGTCGTGTCATAGCTATTAATCGTATCGTATCCCGAACCTTTGCTGAATAAATACATATCATTGCCGGGACCACCCGTCAGGATGTCGTCTCCAATACCACCATTAAGAAAATCGTCACCAGCTTCACCGTATAAGCTATCGTTCCCACCTTCGCCGTAGAGCACATCGTTTGCAGCTACGCCAACAAGGGTATTGTCTAACTCTTGTGGATTAAGCGTAAGAGCAGAACCAGCCAAGGCGATCAACTCTGCTATTGTCAATACCGTACCATTGCCAAATTGAATGCGCTCCAAACCCATGCCCGGAAGATCGGTAGAATTTGGAAGCACGATTTCTGCACCACCACCTGTCCATGTCATGGTGAATGTTGCGTGCATAGTTTGGGTATACAACGCTTCTTTTATATCAACGACAGCGCGCACGCCTTCCGCTATTCGCGGCACACCCCATGAAAATTCAATATCTTCCTGGTTGATTCCCACCAATTGAAGCGTATCCGCTACAATTGGTTTCGGTTCCACTACGAGCATAGCATAAGCGTTATCCGTAGAAGAATCCCGCCACTGCGCTACTTGTGTTCCAGTATCCCAAATCCGGTCAACCCCGAATTCGTCGTTGAACATTACATAGATATCCTGACTAAAACCACCATTTAGATAATCATTTCCGCTACCGCCTATCAAGGTATCCTGAAAATAATTACCGTACAGCGCGTCGTTCCCGTCATTACCATTTAAGAAACTACCGATTCGTAAATCGTCATCGGTGTAATAGGCAAACTCATTGCTGATCACAGGAATACCTGAAGCATAGAGCGTATCGTTTCCTGCCCCGCCATCGATCATGGAAATTTCAGCCGAAAAATCGTCTTGTTTAAACCCTTTGATAACATTATCGTTGTCACCGCCATGAATGAACTCAACCACTGTATCGATTTGGTGAGTATTCAGAAAATAATCCCGGGTAAATGGTGGCGGCATTGGGGCGTTTACCAAGAATCCAATCAACTGATCGTTTTGGTCGAATACTGGATCCCAGTTTTGAATATCGTGACCCGCTCCAGAGGGGATCAAATACAGGGTATCTATTGGATAGAAATACTTCGGCACAGGTTGTTCTACTGGCGCGGTACTTCCGAAAAGATTAATCGTTGTCCTGGAATAATAATCGCCATCCGATTGCCGCTCTATTGTTGGCAAATCTGACACAAAATCAAGCAACTTGAAATGTTGTGTCATTGTGTCAGTCTCATATCCTGTCACTAATTGAGCGCGATAGGTCTCACCATTTATCCGCTCATACTGCCGATAGTATTTATCCCAGGCATTATTCAGCAAAGCGGTAGCCCATTGTGACCGTGCAGCATCTAAAAAATCGGCTTGCAGCTGGGATATATCTACAGAAGGCTGCGGCAAAAGTATCCAATCAGCTACATCAATTGCTTTATTGGTTGCATCCAGGATCGTTAGACTATGCATGGAGATATAGTAATCTGTGAATATCAACGTTGCGCCACTACCCTGCGGTGCTAAGATCAAATCGTTCCCCATTCGGATATGCCGTAAATCAGACAACATGATGCCTTCAGTTAACTGAATGAGGCTTTCACCAACCAAAGATTCTATGATGATGTCATGTCCAATCGAACTCCCTCCAAAAAGGTAAGTATCCTTGCCATCACCACCGGTCAGAAAATCATTACCGGCACCACCATCAAAAGTATCGTTGCCGGCATACCCCTCAATGCGGTCATCCGCAACTGTTCCAATCAAGACATCGTCACCGTTTGTTCCGCCGTATACTTCCATTGCTAGCGCACTCATTTCGTTTGCGCCAATCATTGAAAGATCAGGCAAACGTAATGCTGCTACATTCGCTCCTGTATTAAACCACTGGTCAAACAAGATGCTGTCTTGTGTATTTGCGATTCGCATCAATAAACTTCCGTCCGCCAATTTGAAGAAACGTAAATCACTTGCAGTAATTCCTTCACCTAAACGAACCTCGTCGCCTGCCGCATCTTCGGTAAAAGCCGAAGTAATGGTGTCAGCACCGTCACCTAAATTAAATAGATATGTGTCAGCACCACTACCCCCCGTATTGCGATCGGCACCCAAGCCACCCTGCAAAGTATCTGCACCATTTTGGCCTAACATGACGTCATGGCCGGAGCCGCCGACAATGAAATCATCGCCAGAATTGCTCATGAGATAATCGTCTCCGCCATATCCCTCGAGGATATCGCTGTTGATGCTGCCCTGGATAAAATCCGCGGCCGCACCACCATAGGCCTGCACAATTGCACCTCCAGAACCGCTTCCAACGGATGACACGTTCAGAACCACTCCTTCGTGTAAGTTTTCACTCGCCCAAGCTTTCAGATCGATGGAATTACTGCCATGATCGAAGCGGATCTGCGCATCCATCCCATAAAGGGCGTCTTGCAAGTCAAGCATTCCGCCATTTCCCAGCGTAATGCGCAAAATACCGGATTCACTTAGCCAAGTCACATCCGACAGTATATTTGCCGATGTAATGTTGCCGGAATTAGCTGCGAAATCTTGAAGCACATTGCTCAGCTTAGCCATAGGATCTGCTTCTACATTGGCACTGCCGATTTCTGCCAGCACGATGGTGTTACGTCCTTCCAAATCGTTGATGTAATCACCCGCTGCGACACCGATGTAGCTATCATCACCCGCACCACCATATAACTCATCGTTCCCACTACCACCCACGAGTGTGTCATTACCACCCCCACCAAAAAGCTGGTCATCACCGCCACTACCATCCAGGAAATCATCGCCCTGATATTGCGCAGGTACACCTTCACCATCACCGATCAGCATATCTCTGTCCGCGCCACCGTTCAGATAGTCAGCTCCCCCTGCACCAGTCAGCAAATCATTTCCACTGCCACCGTTTAAATAATCGTTACCGTGTAAAGAAGCATCTAATTTAGAATGATGGCCATCTCCTAAAACAGCATCGTCTCCCGCTTGTCCCAGAATAGTATCGTTACCTGCATCACCAAAAATTACGTCGTTGTCCGCACCCGCGTCGATGAAATCGTTGCCTCCTCCAGCAAAAACCCAATCTTTTCCGGTACCGCTGGAAATAACATCGTCATCACCAACGACTATGGCAAGCTCTATAGATGACGCAGTAAAGCTATAGACTCTGCTATAGGTCGTAACATCTGCTTCTGCATTTATTGCACGATTGACTTTCCAATTGCGATCGGCTTGCTCAACATCTCGGTCACTTTCAATGGTGTCGTTTCCACCTAAACCCACTAAAATATCTTTACCTTGACCGCCCATCAAAATATCATCGCCCGCATCCCCTATGAGGGTATCGTCGCCTGCATTGCCATCAAGCAAATCACCCCTTTCTCCGCTCCCCGTTAGAGTAGCACTTAGAGTATATGCCGCATCCAAGGTGTACTCGGTTTGCGCAAACAGCCGATCATTGTTTAACTGACCTCTAATGATGTCGCTACCGGCTTCCCCTAGCACAACATCCTCACCCGCACCGCCTGCGAGAATGTCGTCTCCAGCTCCACCTTCAATACGATCCTTGCCATCCTTGCCATCGACCTCATCATTGCCGCCGAGGCTTCGAATGTAATCATTCTCGGCACTGCCATACAAAAAATCCTCTCGATCCGCTTCTTCATCAGCACCGACAACAACATTGCCAAGTTCGTCGTAATCAAGCGGATCTTCAGGTTTCAGATCCCCCCTAATGGTTCGATCCGCTATGGGCGCATCAACCGGCGCATTTTCTCCAAGTGCAATACCCAGCTTGCCATCGCTCCAGTTTTTGATCCGCACTCTGGCGCTATCCATCGCTCCAACAAAACTGACGAATAAATCATAGCTACCATTGTCTTGTGCAACACGGAGATAAACCAGATCATTCTTCTGATCCATCCATGTATCGCCGATTTTTATCCAATCCTTACTATCCGTCACACCGCTTCTGCCCTGTGCGATCACAGTACCAAATTGAATTACGCCCGCTCCATCCGTATCCAGCACGGTATCGGTACCGTGACCGGGATTGATGATGTAAGTATCCGCACCTGCGCCGCCTTCCAGATAATCATTACCTTCAAGACCCTTAAGTACATCATCACCGCCACTACCATATAAATGATCCTCAACGGCGGAAGCAGCAGGATTGTCGACACCGTCGCTGCCGAAAAAATAACGCGGCGTTTTACCCGACAACTCGCCTTGCGAAAGTTTGTAGCCAGACGAGACGTCTTCAAAGTAGTCGTTGATGTTTTGAAAACGGTGATTGCTTGAACTGAGAGTAACAGTCGAGTCCAGTGGATTTTTATCCTCGATGTTGAACCAGTTCTTGCGCATCAGCATCGTCATGCGGTCGACCAGGTACGCGGAAGTCAACGCACCGCTCCCCGATACCGGATCAAAACGATCCAAAGCACCGTTTGCGTTGAAAACGCTGTAACCGAGGTTTTCTCCTTCCAATATGAAAGGATTCAGCGCAACCAGCGCGAAACGTGCCGCCATCCCTTGCTGATCATTGCCTTCCAGTTTGACGATGAAATCGCCTGGAGAAAGATCGGATAACAA
The DNA here is from genome assembly GCA_902826055.1 of uncultured Nitrosomonas sp. Classification (GTDB taxonomy): domain Bacteria; phylum Pseudomonadota; class Gammaproteobacteria; order Burkholderiales; family Nitrosomonadaceae; genus Nitrosomonas. The sequence goes on from CADEDJ010000015.1 coordinate 47,483, forward strand.
AGTCAATTGAGCTTTTCCTGCCAATTCTTTAAATTTGGTATTGCTTTGAAGCTCATAAAGATTTGCATAGAATTTGTCGCGATTACCCGTTTCCGTTTTCTGATTCTCAGCCAATGCGATCTTGCCGTCCGCGGGAGTCAAAATGACGATGCGTAACGCATCGAGCGCCGTTTCCAGCGTTTTGCTGTTCGATGCTCCGATGACATCCTTGGTCGAACCGAATGAATCGATCAATGTGCTGAGTTTCGAAAGCTCCAAATTGGGTGCAAGCTGCGAATAAACCGAGTACACGGCCAAAGCATCAGTTAACACTTGCTGGCTGTGATTGCGCGCTCCGGGAGGATCGCTGATGTCGGAAGCCATTTGGTCTTCAATTAAAATATCAACCGGCGGAGCGGCATCGAAACCCAAACCTGCGATGGGACTAATACCTGTTGCCGCAATGATATTGCTGATTTTGGATTGATCGTAGGTAGGCGCGAGACCCATCCAGTCAAGCACGGTATTGATGAAAGATCCTGCGAAACCGCCCAGTCCCGGCGCATTGTAAAGATAAGCATGCGAAACATTTGCGGCAAAATCCGGATCATCAACAAGACCTATTGCCAGAAAACCACCCATGCTGTGGCCGGTCACGGTGAATGTTGAAGATAATGTGCCATTGCTCAACCACTCTGTGACTTTGGCTTTAAGACTATTGTATTGCGGATGCAGTTGGGTGCTGCCAAATAACATGATGTCAAATATCCCGGTGGCAAAATCTCTGATATCATCAGCCTCTGTTCCACGCACGGCAAGGAGAGTATCTCCAGAAACCTTATCGGCAAAAACCGTTGCTGAGAGGCCGGTGGTGTCTCCGTATTGGGTGACTACGCGATAGGTAGATGCGAACAAATCGGCTTGTAACGGCGATAAACCTCTACCACTGTCTTGTAATGATGCTAGATATTCACTTTGAGACATATCAGGATACAAATTACTGTACGCAACAAGGGCCAACTCAGACTGTATAAAATAGCGATTATTCATTTTTATTCTTCCTTCAGAAATATTGAAGATTCGAGTTTTATCGGAGATGATGGACAATCAAACGATGATTCATGCCAAGGGCCGGGTAAATCCCCACCACTTCTGCTGTACTGTATGGATTCCCCTATGCTCTTTCCGTCACTAGATCGAATTACTTTAAAAGTGGTTCGAACCAACCTTGGATTGCCCTCCTTAAGAAAGATACTTTCGTAATCAAGATAATACTCATCTGTTGACTTCATAAATCTTTTTGTTGCAATTTTTATATTTCCATACTTATCAAATCTCTCCACCGGCAACCTAACCGTCTCATAAACCTTAACCCCCCCATCAATCGCACACAGTCGTTTTACCTCCCGATCCAGCCTATCCTTTTCTGTAAAAAAAGTGGCATAAACGATTGCTGCAGCGATCAGTAGTAAAGCAATCTTTTTCATACAGTCATCTCCTCAATGAGCGTCGAGCAAGTAAGGTGTCATTAAGCGCAGCGCAATGCACCGGCGCTGTTATTTCATTTTTCTGAGTAGGGTTAGCGGCATCGAAAGCATTGGAATTAATATATTTTCTGCAATATTGTTGATGCTTATTTGCTATCGCGTACTGGACGGCAGCAGAATCCGGCTTGCGCTGCCGCCGCGATTTTCTTGCGTTTCTCGTAGTATTGGCGCTATGTATTCGACGCCGGTTTTTCCTTTAACCTCCACCATGCCAAACCGAATCACCCTTTGACCGTAGGCGTCCCAAATCGTATCGACGCCATCGCCGGTAACGATAATGTAGGTGTCGTTATCCATACTGTCTTCGAGGGGTCGTCGCCTTCGCGTCCTTTGAGCAAATCACCGCCGCCGTATAAATGATCTTCTACAACGGAAGCGGCGGGGTTGTCCGCATCCTCTCCGCCAAAGAAATAACATGTTGTATTGACGGTTAATTCATCCTGAGAAATTTTGTAACCGGAAGTGACATCTTCAAAATAATCATTGATGTTTCGAAAGCTATGATTGCTTGAACTGAGCGTAACCGACGAATCCAGCAGATTCTTGTCCTCGCCATTAAAACTGACGATGCGTAACGCATCGAGCGCCGTTTCCAGCGTTTTGCTGTTCGATGCTCCGATGACATCCTTGGTCGAACCGAATGAATCGATCAATGTGCTGAGTTTCGAAAGCTCCAAATTGGGTGCAAGCTGCGAATAAACCGAGTACACGGCCAAAGCATCAGTTAACACTTGCTGGCTGTGATTGCGCGCTCCGGGAGGATCGCTGATGTCGGAAGCCATTTGGTCTTCAATTAAAATATCAACCGGCGGAGCGGCATCGAAACCCAAACCTGCGATGGGACTAATACCTGTTGCCGCAATGATATTGCTGATTTTGGATTGATCGTAGGTAGGCGCGAGACCCATCCAGTCAAGCACGGTATTGATGAAAGATCCTGCGAAACCGCCCAGTCCCGGCGCATTGTAAAGATAAGCATGCGAAACATTTGCGGCAAAATCCGGATCATCAACAAGACCTATTGCCAGAAAACCACCCATGCTGTGGCCGGTGACAGTGAACGTAGAAGGTAACGTGCCATCGTTCAACCATTCTGTAACTTTAGTTCTAAAGCTTTGATATTGCGGATGCAATTGAGTACTGCCAAACAGCATGATGTCAAAGACTCCGCTCGCAAAGTCTCTGATATCGGTAAGCTCGGTACCGCGCACAGCAAGGAGAGTCTCTCCAGAAACCTTATCGGCAAATATCGTGGCTGATAGGCCTGTGGTGTCGTCAGTGTATTGGGTGACGACTTGCCATTTCTCGGCAAATTTATTGGCTTGTGTGGATGACATGCCAAAAGAGTTATCTTGTAATGCAGGAATTGGATCAACGCCTGGGATCAAATTAGCATAAGAAGCTAAGGCAAGTTCTGACTGCTTGTTATACTCTGTGATTGAATTCATTTATTGTCCCTCGTTGTTTACTACAAATATTTGGCGCAATATGTCAGTTTTAACACTTAGCTCTGGACACATATAGCTTGTACCATGCCATGGACCAGGGATATCCCCTCCACCTCTTTTATAAAACACTGATTCTCCAAGCAACTTACCGTCTGAGCGACGAAAAATCTGAGTATGCAACCGAAATAGATCAGGATTTCCTTGTTTGTAATAATAAGTTTCTCGTTTAAACAAGTAATCTTTACCTAAAGTATTCTCCCCTTGAGTAGGCCGGTAAAAGTTGATCTGGCCGTACTTGTTAAATTTATCCGGCGGCAGTGGTACCGTCTCATAAACCTTAATCCCCCCATCAATCGCACAAAGGCGCTTGACTTCCCGATCCAATCTGTCTTTTTCAGTAAAAAATGAGGCATAAATAATTGCCGAAGCAATGAGCAACAGAACAATCTTTTTCATACGTTTATTTCCTTCATTTGATATCGAATAAGTGGACCATCATTACGCGTAGCACCCATCGGTTCGTGAAAATATTGTTATGGATGATCTATCCATTTTTAGGTGAATAACAGGATTGATAAATGTTAAATCGATATATTTATATACAAACCATTAATAATCCTACTTTTCCTCTCCATTTCCACTGACAACCCGCTCTACTGCATGCGGACTCTCCATTGATTTTCCATCGTGCCAAACCGAATCACCCCTTGACCATCGGCATCCCAAATCGTATCGACGCCATCTCCGGTGTTGATAGTGTAGGTATCGTTACCAATGCCGCCTTCGAGGGTGTCGTCGCCTTCGCGTCCATTGAGCAAATCATCGCCGCCACCGCCGTAGAAATGATCCTCAACGGCGGAAGCAGCAGGATTGTCGACACCGTCGCTGCCGAAAAAATAACGCGGCGTTTTACCCGACAACTCGCCTTGCGAAAGTTTGTAGCCAGACGAGACGTCTTCAAAGTAGTCGTTGATGTTTTGAAAACGGTGATTGCTTGAACTGAGAGTAACAGTCGAGTCCAGTGGATTTTTATCCTCGATGTTGAACCAGTTCTTGCGCATCAGCATCGTCATGCGATCCACCAGGTATGATGATGTCAGCGTACCCGTCCCCGTCTCGGGATTAAAGCGATCCAGCTCGCCATGGGTATTAAAAGCAACATAATCAATACCTTCCCCTTCGAGAATAAATGGATTTAATGCCACCAATGCAAAACGGGCAGCCAAACCCTGCTGTCCGTCACTCTCGATCTTGGCAATAATCGCGCTGGCGGAAAAATCGGATAGCGAAGTAAGTTGCACTTTACCGGACAGATCTTTGAATTGAGTACTGTTTACTAGCTCATAAAGATTGGTGTAAAACTTGTCGCGATTCCCGCTTTCGGTCTTCTGGTTATCGGCAAGTGCAATCTTTCCATTTCCAGGATTGAGCATGATCGTACGCAAAGCATCCAGCGCAGATTCCAACGTTTTGCCGCTTGATCCGCCAATATCCTTGGTCGAACCGAATGCGTCGATGAGCTTACTGATCTTTTCTATGTTGGTGTCGGGTAGCAGTTGTGAATATGATGAATAAATGGCGAGTGCATCGGTCAATAAACTGATGCTATGATTATTGCCGGATGCTTCGGTTTGAATACTCAGAGATGTACCCAGCTGGAAGCCCAACCCGGAAATTAGCGGAAAACCCTCAGAGCCTCGTAAATTCCAGATACTATCGGGCGCTATATTATTCAGACCGAGCGCGCCACCCACTGCATCGGCTAAATTACCGAGCAAACCACCCACGCCCGGCGCGTTATAGAGATAGGCTTCCGTTGCTTGTACATAACTTTGCTTGACAGCCGCAGCCAAATAACCGCCCAGACTATGTCCGGTTACGGTGAAGTTCTGGCCTTGCAAAACATTCGGATCGTTCAACCAAGCATTTAACTTCAGTTGTAGTGCTGTGAATTGGGGATTGATAATGGGCGGTATTGCGGATGCCAATATTCCATCGGCCAATATATCCTTAGCTTCAAGCTCGGTGCCACGAATTGCCAGATATTTAGCGCCACCATTCTTGGCCTCAAAAACCGTTGCTGAAACCCCCGTTACAGGATCGATGTATTGATCAGCGACTTGCCAGGTTCCGGCAAATTGAGTAGCTTGAGGAAAGGACATGCCAACAGTATCTCTATTGATCAAATCAGCAATAGCAATTGCTTTATTCAGAAAAGTACCATAGGCTGCTTGCGATAAATCAGCCTGAAAAAAATATGTACTGATATTGCTCATTTTTCTTTTCTCTCAATTGATCTAACAAAAATTCGATTCAATAAAAGTAATTCTCTTGCGACTGATTTGTCGGGACAATGATATGACGAAGGCATCCATGGTCCTGGTAAATCACCACCAACACGATGATACGTAATAAGTTCTCCCAATAACTTCATGCCTAATTTTTGAAAAACCAGGATGTGATCACGTGCCATGATCACTTCTTGAGCCCCTTGACTTACAGGATCACCCTTTTTGTAATAATGTGTATTCCATTGATAAATATATTCAGGTCCTAGCGTAGTCCGCTCTGAATAATCCATAACGATATGATTTTATGTAATGAGTTGATAAA
>CADEDJ010000016.1:0-1835 GCA_902826055.1 uncultured Nitrosomonas sp.
ACATCAGCGGCATTGAAACCTTTTGTTTGTTCGGCAAGGGCGATAACACGCTGACATTGACCGCAGAAGCCTTGCTCAATCTGTCGGACACCAGCAATACGCTCAAAGTCAATGGCAATGCCGCAGGCCACATCATCGTGGAAGATAGCGGCTGGGTGGATGGCGGCAGCCGCGGCTCCGGGTATTACCATGTGTACACGAACGACGAAGCGATTTTGCTGGTGGGTCAGAATATTGCGATTGATTTTGTGGTGATTTAATCTCTGCGGTTCAATTCCCCGCTCCTTGGGGCGGGGTCGTTCACTCCAGAAAAGCATCCGTGTTCAACGTGAGCAATATTTCTGAAGCGAGCTGAAATTGTCAGTTATTTCAATGAGTAATCGAAATCTTAACCGCTTGTGGTTGTTATTTTACCGGCGCTGCTTTAACCCATCTATTTAAGGAAACCTGAACAAGTGCCATTTCGAGCAAGAGCGGGAAATCTATTGCATTGATTATTAAAGATTCCTCTCTACGCTCGGAATGACAATTGTGAGATATTCAGAGTCTCCTTAAAGTAGGTGGCAGTTTACAAATCACCTTTGAATAGTGCTTACGTTCGGAATTTATCTATCAAAAGCACATATCTATTTTGTAAGTGGTATTCTTACGTCCAGATAAGAAATTCCCTAGCTCTTTTTAAGCACCATTTCTCTTTACTTACCTTTATTGATGATCGAAAATCTGTATAACTGATAAGTGCGATTTTTAATCGCGGAAGTTTGAGTTTTTTACCTTTTCAGCGATAGGTGATGGAGAATCCACCAGATTGTAAAGCATAGTTGATTCCTGTTGCACTCAACGGGAGTTGTTTTAACTAATTTTTAAATGTAGTTCATATCATGTAAATATATTTGCGTGTGAATCAGGATCGATTGAAAGTGATTCAAATAAATCAAGATAGCAAGTTTTAACTGGTGTTAATAAATTCTTCTAAAAGGAGTGTCCATCATGTCAACAGCATTTAACATCAATTTATCCGATCTTAATGGCAGTAATGGTTTTCGCTTGGATGGTGAAACCGCTTATGATGCCTCAGGTCATGTTGTCAGCAATGCAGGTGATGTCAATGGCGATGGTTTTGACGATGTCATCATCGGAGCCTGGGGTAACGATAAAAATGGTTCGGAGTCTGGCTCGAGTTATTTGGTATTTGGTAAAGCTTCGGGTATGGATGCCACGATGAATTTGTCCGATCTGGATGGCAGTAATGGTTTTCGCTTGGATGGTGTAGGTGAATTTGAGCGTTTGGGGGCATCTGTCAGTAATGCGGGAGATGTCAATGGTGATGGCTATGATGATGTAATTGTGGGTGCCCGCCTTACAGTTCCTGGTAGCTATGGTTACCGGTACAGCGATGGCTCTGGGGCTAGTTACGTGGTGTTTGGCAAGGCTTCCGGTTTTGCTGCGGCGATGGATTTATCCGGCCTTGATGGCAGCAACGGTTTTCGTCTGGATGGTAAGGCAGCTTATAACGCTTCCGGTCATGTGGTTAGCAATGCCGGGGATGTCAATGGCGATGGTTTTGATGATTTGATTATTGGAGCACTCGATCCTTATTCATCGGTTCCTGAGGATAATGTCCATCGCTCCGGCGATGTTTATATAGTATTCGGTAATGACTCAGGTTTTAATGCGACATTGGATTTATCCACTTTGAATGGTAGTAATGGTTTCCATCTTGCGGGTGAGCCGGGTGATAACTTGGGTTCATCAGTCAGCAGTGCCGGCGATGTCAATGGCGATGGTTATGATGATGTGATCATAAGTGCCAGTGGTTATTACTCCAGCAATAG